>JBDNAP010000547.1:0-2606 GCA_039768325.1 Thiogranum sp. | reverse complement strand
TATAGGCAGGCCATCCTTCCTCGGTAGCTCAGTGGTAGAGCAATCGGCTGTTAACCGATCGGTCGGGGGTTCGAATCCCTCCCGGGGAGCCAGTTTTTGAACAGCGGCTTGGTGACACAACGTCGCCGAGCTGTTTTTATCTGGCGGATAAACAGTCGAAAATCCCCAACACAGTCGTGCTGTTAGCCTAAAGGCAACGTTCAGACCCATCAGTCAAGCGCCACCGGCCGGCATGGCCAACTCGCACACGGCCGCGTTCAGATGAGCGCTGATGAAACTTCAGCATTGTCCCGGAGCGCCAGGACGTTTCACGAATTTGCCGCTTACGGCTGCTTCGCCGAGGTGAAATGGACCTCCCCATTGCAGCAGATACTGCCCTTGGGTTAGCATTCCAGCCAGACCGATGAGATGGGGCTGTTCATGGGTATGCGCTGGTTTAAGATATTTTATATAAATGTACTTGTCTTGTTGTCCTTAATAATAGGACTGGAAATCGTATATAGACTTGGGGATAGTTTTGTAAGGTGCTATTATTACGACAAGTGCTCTTATAGAAAATTGAAAAAGTTGCGTATGATCGATGGAAAATGGTCATTCTACGAAACGCATGAAAAACTGGGATACGTCACGGCATCGAATTGGCGGCCACATGTCAACCATACCAGTTCCAGAACACGAACGGTCACTACTCTGGATTACGGTGTTCGTTCAAATGACAACGGGAATGTCGTGTCAGAATCCACCACGCTGGCTATTGGCGACTCCTTCACCTTTGGCGACGGGGTGGACTATGACAGAAGCTGGCCATCCTGTCTGGAACGAAGGTTGGGGAAGCAGGTCATCAATGCAGGTGTCAACGGCTACGGGACGGCTCAGGCGTTGTTGCGGGGCGAGATTCTTCTCGAGAAAATCGAGTCAGTTGACACGGTGATACTCTCCGTCCTGGTAGGCCATGACATCGATAGAGACACCCTCGAGTACAGGTCCGGGCGCGCCCGGCCTTATCTGGACAGAATTGACGGCGAAATAGATTATGTCTTTCCAGAAAAGCCAGATGCAAAGGGAACCAGGCAGAACCCGCGCTGGCACATTCTTCAGTACTTTGCGCTATATCAGGATCTAAGTCGGATATCGGATATCCTGCCTGACACTTCCGCGACCAATCTGACCAGAAGAAGCAGTGCTGATGTCACGCACGCCGAGATCATCTGTTTCGTGTTGAACCGATTCAACGAGTTTTCCTCTCAGAAAGTATTGTTGTTGCAGTATGCGAGTGAACTCAACAACGATCATGTGACGCGCGAGCGTCACATCTGGCTTGACACTGCCGGTGATTTTCCGAACATTCAACTCGTTGATTTATATCAGGAATTAACCGATAGAAAAAAGACGGACAGCAACAGGATCTGGTTTGGGCGATTTGGGCATCACACGCCCCACGGAAATACAATCGTGTGCGAGTACTTGAAATCCAGGTTGTCGGCAGATCGGTAGATCAATTCGTTGGTATCGGGGAAAGCAGCATAAGCTCCGGCCATCATGCCAACTGCCTTCCGGCGAGCCGGACTACGAAGGTGAGCGTAATGGCTGTGTGTCATCGAGCCATTTTCGTCGGGTGACATGCAAGTGAGCCAAGTCTCTCGCTCATATGGATTAAGTGGTGACCGCTTTACGGCTCGTGAACCTTTGCAGGGTAGTTTGACACCTGCTTGATGGGCAATTCAGTACTGCGTATGTCCAGTCTGCAATAATGCTGGGAGGGGATTTGGGGCGGCACTCGAAACCCCTCCTTCTGCAATTGCAAGATTGCCCGTTGGCGCCTCCTCAAATCTACGTTTCGCCTGAAGCTCACACACTTGAGTTCGCGGCCGGTGCGATGTCCGGTCAGGTGGTGCATCATTCGTTCACCAACAGTTTTAACCTTACGTCAAAAAATTGCGCGATGCTTGGCCGGGTATGTTGAGTTAGGCGTTGGATGAGGTTGAAGGGCAGTGGGGACGGCATGGCGAACTGGTTGGGTTTTTTGGCAGCGGTAATCTTGTTTGGCGTATTTACACTTACGCTTTGGTGGCTTTTGAAATTGTCGTTGAATGAAGTCGGAGTGTAGGGACCAATTCTCATTGCGCCACCATGTCTGGTCGTTGCCTGGCTCATCGACCGGAAGCTGTTTCGCGCCTGGCAGGTGCCGGACGAGGAACCGCTGTAAATCGTCGAAGTGGCCTGCTCACCCGGGTATACGCCACTCGCAAACAGTCAATGGTCAAAAAGTTCCTGCAGCTTGATACGCTGGATCTTGCCGGACGGGCCTTTCGGCAGTTCGGCCATGAAGTGAATCCGGTCCGGTGATTTGAAAGAACCTATTTTCGAGGTACACAGGTTTATCAGGTCCTGCTCGCTGACACTGGACCCGGAATTGAGCGCAACGCCTGCTTCAATGCGCTGACCATAACGCGCGCAGGCACACGCAAAGGCCGCTGCCTCGATGACATCGGGATGGGCATAGAGGGCCTCGTCCACCTCGCGCGGAGCGATGTTTTCACCCCCCTTGATGATCAACTCCTTGAGCCTGCCGGTGATGAACACATATCCGTCACCATCCATCCGTC
>JBDNAP010000546.1:0-4131 GCA_039768325.1 Thiogranum sp. | reverse complement strand
ATTGGTGTAGTTATTGCTTACTAGCAAGGTAACTCCAAATAACGTGGAAAATGAAGAGTGCATGCCTCGGTAGAAGAGGCTTCACACCCGGAGTTAGCAACCCATATGTAATGCATTGCCGTTGTACCGGGTGCTGCGCTGTTGATCAGCTTCTCATCATTTGTCACCAAAGCTGCTATATGCCGATACTGCATCTGATGCTAATCGGCTGCTATGTACTGGGAGGTGTCAAATGCAAGATACAGGCTCTTCAGTTTGCTTAGTATCGGAATGTCTACAATTAGGCGAATCCACCTGCAAACATTTAGCAAGCGAAGGATTCAAGATTGACTGGCTCAAACACCCACGGCGCGCCTTAGAGAAGATACGCACCATCCAGTATGATGCTCTCGTTTCAGACGATAGGCTGTCACAGATGAGCGGCGCAGACTTTATAACCGCACTGCGCACTGATCGACAACATAGCCCACCCATGATGTTTATAACCGAATCTGATTCGATAGAAGAATCAGTCAATCTGATCAAACTGGGTGCTATCGACTTCATCAGCAAGCCTGTAAACTTTGAGCTGCTGAGCGGAAAACTTCACGGCATTTGTAACAGCGGACAGACCAGGCACCACCAGCATTGGAGCCACCCGCTTGGAATCTCTTCCGACATGTGCAAATTAGAAATAACGCTGAAAACCCTGGCCCCTCACCGCCATACGCCTGTACTCATTATCGGTGAATCCGGAGTGGGTAAAGAGGTACTGGCCAGGCGCCTGCATGAGGCTCAACACGTGCCCGGTCCTTTTGTCGCCATCAACTGCGCGGCAATACCCGAATCCCTGTTGGAGTCTGAACTTTTTGGGCACGAAAAGGGGGCCTTCACAGGTGCAGTGCGCGCTCACAGAGGGGTATTCGAACAGGCCATCGACGGGACGTTATTCCTGGATGAAATCGGAGATATGCCGCAATCGAGTCAGGCGAAACTACTACGCGTGCTACAGGATCGAGCAATCATTCGAGTAGGCGGCGAGAAAAGTATCGACGTCAATGTACGCATCGTCTGTGCCACCAACACCGACCTGCAACGACGTGTTACACAGCGACGGTTCCGGGAAGACCTGTACTACCGGATTCGAGTGATCGAGCTTAAGGTAGCCGCACTCAGGGAGCGCAGGACCGACATACACTGGTTGGCCCGGCGCTTCATGGACATGCATTCCCGCATGAATCCCGATGCGGAAAAAATGCTGGATGAATCAGCCCAAAGGGCCTTATTGGAATACCCGTGGCCAGGTAATGTTAGAGAGCTCAAGCATGCCATCGAACGCGCATGTATTATGACACCAGGCCACGCGATTTCGGCACCTGATATTATGCTGGAGCAAACCCCTTGCTCCAACGAACCCGCTCACACTCTCAATGCATTTCTCCGCAACCAGGAGCGCAAGCGAATCCAAATTGTTTTGGATGAAAATAACTGGAACATCGGTCAGACTGCGATGGCACTTGGCATATGCCGCAAGGCGCTATGGCAGAAAATGAAAAAGCTGGACATACATAAACAGCTTACCTCGGTAGGGTCTAGGATTGGCGCGGTTACCCGCTAGACATCATGTTTTGACCTGCCCGGGCAGGATTCACCGTAATTCCGTTTCCAGCCTGTGTGTCCCAAAGTTCCGTAACACGGTTAAATCAAATCGTTCATGGTACTCGTGTTCATGCTGCGGGCCACTCGTAGTGGTAGCAAAGGCTGCATGAATGGTTGCGGGCGAAAACGAAAAATCTTGCGTCCACGTATAACCCATCACATCGACGCGTGTCACTATCACTTTTCGGTGTGGTTTTGGGGCGTCTTCAGGCGTGTTTCGGCGGGTAAAGGTGGCAAAAGCAACAGCTAAAGCGCATTTAGTTGGAGGCGACGCCCGGAGTCGAACCGAGGTCCACGGATTTGCAATCCGCTGCGTTTCTATATAATTCTTTCACATACAGGCTTTGCCACGCCTAATGACACGCCGCGTGAAAATTTATCCTTTGATGACTGCATTTTGAACAGTATTCCCGTTGCACAGCTACACATGGGGAGCGCATCGCGGCGGCCTGTTCCAACTCCCGATTGCCGCTCGAGTAACAATTCGCCAGGTCTAGGTTGAGGTACGTCCTTAACCAGTGGCGCTACATCCTATCAGTCCTGCTCTTCCTGTGTCGGAACAACGTCCGGGCAATCCATTCGTCTTAAGGTTTTATGCCACGCCACTCAAGGTGAAATCCACATGAATCTCGTCATAGGGGAACACCACCTTCCCGTCGTCTGTCCGATCAACGATACCCGCAACGATCAGCGCCTGGAGATCCCGGTGGACGGCGCTCACGTCCCGCCCCACCTTCCTGGACACCTCTCGGATACCCAACTGGCCAGCGCCGGTCATTGCCTTGAGAATATCCATCTTTTTGGGCGAAAGTGCTTTCCATAGATCCTCGACGCTATCAAAGCTGATCCTCGGCTCGGTCGCCTCCCCTGTCTTCCACGCCTTGGCAACATCACCCAGCACATCATCAAAACCCCTGACCTCCAACCTAACCGTGTTCATTTTGCCACCTCGCTATGTCTTTCCGAAAATCGGCCAAGAGCGTATCAATATCCTTGAAACGGTAGGATGCCTCGATATCCCCGTAGTGCCGTTGATCTCCCTTGCTGCGCTCGTAGTCATATCGCACAACGCACACCTCTTCGACCACGAATGCCAGACGGTACTTGTAGCCATGTTCTGATCCTTCGACAGCCACCGGTACTTTCCAGATCACGATCTCCGCGAAGGAGCCCCCCTTCGGAAATGTGTGTCTTTCCCTTACGAGCAGCTCTGCCTTCATGTTGTTAACCATAACAACAGTCTGTTGTCATTTGCAACAACATAAGTAGGTATCCTGGACCACCACACCACGCGGGGATTCGGGGCGGTTGCAGTTTGGTGGACAGCTTCGATACTTGAAAACGAGTTGTTGAGAATTCTCTGCCCAAGAATACAATAAAGACAATATATTCAGAAGGGTACGACCAGATCGTCAGACACAAAGATTCGGTGGACCACCACAGCTGACGTGTTTTGCGAACTGGTACAATCACAGTCGTCCCCACTCTGCGCTCGATGGCAGGACGCCGCATGAAGTCCTTCATGATGTGTTGCCCGCATATCAACGCCCTCGATTTGAACCGCGTGCGCGATGGCCACGTAAGGCGCCATGCGCATCTCCCCATACATCAGTCGCAGGTCACTGTGGCACTCCCATTCACCTTGATGTGCGCTATCATTCGGGTCGAAAGCACCTGCCGATCGTTGAGTTGAGAACGCGGCGTAGCCCGAGCGTTTCGGGATACTTCGGCATCGGCGGTATTCAAGGCGTCGAATGCTTTCGTTATGCCCTGATGGCCGTCCGGTGTGCTCTTTGAAGCGCTTGCGCTGTAAAAATGTCGACTCACTGAGGTATCCACAGATCAATTTCCGTCCCAACATAGGAACAAACTTTCGCTGGACCAGGACAGGACAGCTGATCGTATCGATAAGCAAAGCGACTATACTTAATATGTGCTTTGACTCTTTACGGAGGGCAACCATGAAAGGCTATCTTGTAACCGCAGGCTCGCTATTACTGCTTGCAACGGCATCGTGTGTGTTTGCATGGAATGGCCCGGGTAATAATTCTGACCGGGGATACGCCCCCGGTGGATACGGGGGCGCTTATCCCATGCATCGCCCGTTTGAGTATGGCATTCGATCTAAGTATCGCATTCGAGCGCCCCGCATCTACTTGGAGAAGGCCAGGTACGAGGACGGTTATCTGCTGCGTGTCCATAGCGAAAGTATAAAAGCTGAGGATATCGAAGTGCTGGCAGATCGTGGCCGACTCCGCTTGCGTTCCGATTTGAGCCGCCAGAATGAGTGGCAGTCTGAAGAGCCTTATCGCTATTCACGGTCGTCCCGTCGCAGTTCGATTGCCCGTACCGTACCCCTTCCCTATGATGCTGATGCGAGCAAGCTGACAACAGCAGTGCAAAACGGAGTCCTGGAAATCCGTATTCCCAGGCTGTAGGCGCCAGGAAGTTGTGGCTGCCACTTCCTTGTCAATAGCCACCCATCTCTCCCAT
>JBDNAP010000095.1:0-6777 GCA_039768325.1 Thiogranum sp. | reverse complement strand
AGATGGGCATTGTCGCAGCAATGTGGAATTCAGGTAATGAATGAACACGAGAAAATCAATTACGTCGAGTTTCCATCAAAAGATTTAGACGTCACCAAGACATTTTTCACGTCTGTTTTCGGGTGGTCATTTGTCGATTATGGTCCCGAATATACGGCGTTCTCCAATGAAGGGATCGATGGCGGTTTCTTCAAATCCGGTTTGGCGGCATCCACAGAAAGTGGTGGTGCTCTAATAGTTTTCTACAGTAAGGATCTTGAGAAAACTCAGGCAAAAATTGAGAATGCCGGTGGTGCGATTACAAGACCCGTATTTTTGTTTCCAGGCGGTCGCCGATTCCATTTTTGTGATCCCAATGGTAATGAATATGCGGTATGGTCGGACGAAAATGTGTCAAAAACGGATCAGGGCCACTCCCGGTAATTGCCGGGGTCTCGCTAATTGCCCGGCACGTTGCTATTGTTGTTATCGGGTTCTGTAGAAATAAGGCAGAATACTGCGGTAAACGTAATATAAACTAACGAGGAAAGTACAGTATGAGTACAGGTACAGTTAAGTGGTTCAGTGCAGACAAGGGCTTCGGTTTTATCACTCCGGATGATGGAGGGAAAGACCTGTTCGTACACCATTCAGAAGTCAAAATCTCGGGCTACGCAACGCTCAGTGACGGCCAGAAAGTAGAATACGAAGCCGGACAGGGACAGAAGGGTCCGTGTGCAACAAACGTCGTGCCGGTCTGATTATCTACACATCAGTGTAACAGACCGCAGAATGAGCTTGTGAGAACACCCGGTGATTAAACTGCCTCATGCATTGGAAGTATGGGGTACCCCGGATTTCGAAAACACTTTAAAGGATGAAATACAGACCATGGACACCGGTCTGCTTCCCTTGCAGGAGGGCTTGTCACAAAGCAGCCATGTCAGCGAAGGAGATATTGGCGTGGTGATTCTCAAGGTCACAGAGACGGCAGACGTCATACGTGTAAAAACCGGGATTATCTATGCCGGGATAATTGCCGGAAGTTGTTGTACTGACGACCCGACACCGATGAGTGAGCAGACCGAATACTGCGAAGTACAGTTTGATATAGACAAAGTCACGGCCGAGGCGGCAGTCACTATTCTGTAAGGTCGGTGCTGCAACTGTTGAAAATCATTGGTCAGGATGACTCCGGTACTAACTGGTCTGTCATCCTTGCTTGCCACCCCATGTTGTAAAAATGTAACAGAAGTTAACAGATTTCATGTTGCGTAATATATGCACTTAACCAACACTGCATGGCATGGAGGCAGGTGTGCCCTTACATAAATATATATTTCGGAGGTTGCCCCAATGTCTGTCACAAAAAACGTAACAAGCAGTCTGGTGTCGCTAGCCGTTTGCGCCCTATTGGTGGGCTGCGCAGGTCTGCAGGGCGAACGAACCAGCAGCCGTGAAAGCGATGTCTTACTGGCTGAAAAAGACCAGGAAATCGCACGCCTGTCGTCTGAAATCGCAAGCATGGAAAGAAGCCTGAGCGACGAACAGAATGCACGCGTGAACCTGGAAGCCAGCGCCAAAGAGCAGATGCTGCTGCCGCCCGAGGCAAAGCCCGGACAATGTTTTGCGCGGGCGTTTATACCGCCCCGCTACGAAATCGAGACGGTTCGTGTGAAAAAGTCGGACGCCTCGACAGTGATTGAGACCCTTCCGCCTCAGTTTGAAATGGTCGAAGAGCGGGTGCTGGTCAAAGAGTCCTCCGAACGACTTGAAGTCGTACCGGCGGTCTATGAATGGATTGAAGAACGCGTACTGGTCAGACCGGCGAGTAACGAGTTTGAGACGGTTCCAGCGCAGTACCGGACAGAAACAGAGCGTGTACTTGATAAACCCGAGCACACTGTCTGGAAGAAAGGCAGCGGCCCGATTACGCGTATCGATGAAGCGACCGGTGAAATCATGTGCCTGGTAACGATACCGGCGAGCTATAAAACCGTCAGCAAGCAGGTGCTCGTCAAGGATGCAGAAACACGCGAGATCGAAATCCCCGCCGAGTACAAAATGGTCAAGAAGCGCGTGATGAAAACACCACCGGGTACACGCAAAGTCGTGATCCCCGCAGAATACAAGACTGTGAAGGTGCGCAAGTTACTCCAACCGGCAAGCTCCCGTAGCGTTGATATTCCCGCTGAATTTCAGACCGTCCAACGACGCAACATGATCGCTGACGGCCATGTGGAATGGCGCCCGGTGCTGTGTGAAACAAACATGTCCTCAGATGTTGTTCGCCGTATCCAGTCGGCACTCGACAGCGAAGGTTACACCCCGGGCCCCATTGACGGTCTCATCGGCCCGCAGACGATGGATGCAGTGAAACGCTATCAGCAGACCAAAGGGCTGGCCAGCGGTGGCTTGACGCTTGAAACACTGGAGTCGCTCAAAGTCAGCTTGTGACAGACGGGGTCGGTAAGTGATTGAGATTACCGCAAGTTCTGCAAAGTCGTCAGCGAGTGACAAAGAAAAGCCAATAGATTCCGCTTGATAGGTTCGGAGCAAGCTGCCGTGTCGTTTGCAGGAAACACACCGCGCAGGCTGTAGTCATACAAAAACGATAAGTCGCTGTTATTCAGATCAATGTCTGCTCTGGCACAGGCATTGCTTTGAGTTAGCTCGGTCAAAAACAAAGAACAGGAGCAGTGCTGATGATGGTAAAACGGCCAAGAAGCAGACATTTACAACCCAATGCCATAGTTTACTTCGACGAACTGCTGGACGAGCAACATCGCCAGAGTATCGAGTCCATCGTGGCGCGGGTGGAGGGTGTAACCGATGCGCACTTTAACGAAACACAGCAGCAACTGATGATCGTCGACTATGACCCGAACCGGACAAACTCAGGCGCGATTCTAAGTCAGGTAAAGCGACAGCACCTGCACGCACAGCTCATTTAAAAGTAAGATGACGGATTCTCTTTAAACTCTACACTGTCGTCCTCAGGGGGGAGGCAAGGGACGGAGGGCATATATTTTTGCCCTCCGTCCTTTCTTTATCCAGAGTCTGCATTTCCTCCATGCTTTAGCGGAATCATTGAGTCCCTGCACTGGAGCTTTGACCCTGCCTGTTACCCTCCCCGCCCCATCCTGGCCGGCGGAACCGTGATCTGCCCCGAATGGCAGTTATTTAAGCCTTCAGTGCATAGCATCACGTCCTTCCGGCGCATGCCGGAATGACAAATGTATTTTCGATCTAAACCGGCTGCCAATTCGGCTTAAGTCAGTGCCGTTCTGGTCTGTCCCCTTTTAAAGTTGTAATTTCCGGCGCCGATAGTCCCCTGGATGCACGTGTGGTGCACCCCTCTTCCTCCTCTGCCGCACGTCAACCGAACTATGACTTGGAGATTGCAGATGGAAATCACGATGAACCCGTCCTCGCAGACATTGCCCTTCAAATTTCACGGCAAGTCAGGCGAATATTTCAGGATATGGATCGTTAATGTTGTATTGAGCATCCTTACCCTGGGTATTTACTCGGCGTGGGCCAAGGTCCGCAACAAACGCTACTTCTACAGCAATACGGAACTGGATGGCTCCACATTCGAGTACCTGGCCAATCCGGTCGCAATCCTCAAGGGGCGTCTGCTCGCACTGGGCGTTTTCGCCGTCTATTCGGTCACGGTCTGGTTTATCCCCTTGTCAGAACCGGTTTTCGTGCTGGCATTCATTGCCGCCCTGCCCTGGCTTATTGTACGGGCCATGACCTTCAATGCCCGCAATTCCGCCTTTCGCAATATTCGATTTGATTTCAATTCGAATTACCTCGAAGCTGCCAAGGTGTTTATCGGTATTCCGCTGCTGGTCATGTTGACACTCGGGCTTGCTTACCCGTATTTTGCCTACCGTTATCGTGACTTCCTTATCAACAACAGCGGCTTTGGTACGACCGGTTTTGATTTCGATGGGCAGGCAAAACAATTCTATCTCATCTATCTCAAGGCTTTTGGCGCACTCCTGTTGCTGGGACTGCTGGTGGCAGTGGCCCTGCCGGCCCTGATCCCGGATGTACAGAGTGCGGGTCAGCTTCCCAACCAGGAACTGCAGGTGCAGGGCCCGCAGCTGTTCCTGATGATGTTGCCGTTTCTGGTAATTTTTCCCGTGTACATGCTGATTGGTACCTATATCCATACCGCAACCTTGAATACCGCTTTTAACCATGCCTATACCACAGGGCAGCGTTTCAGCTGCAAGTTGAAAGTGGGCAGGATGTTCTGGATTTATCTGAGCAACTTTGTCGGCGTCTTACTGTCGCTTGGCCTGCTGATCCCGTGGGCAAAAATCCGTATAGCCCGCTATCGTCTGGAAAATCTCGCGTTACAGACCGAGGACGATCTGGACGGCATCATCGCCGGTGAACAGCAGAGGGTGAAGGCCACCGGTGAGGAACTGGCGGAGGTTCTGGATATAGACCTGGGATTCTGATGGGGCAGACATCCACCCCCGGGGGGGGCACAGATGTCAGCGCCCGCTACTACGACGGACGCACCTCCGGAGCAACGGCGGTGCGTTTGTCGTTTGGGTGCGGTGGACTCGTCACCCTGAAAAGTGCCGCGCATAGCGCAAACTACAAGCTCGAAGACCTGGATATCAGTACACGTATCGGCGATACGCCGCGCCTGATCGGTTTGCCGGATGGTGGTAAATGCGAGGTTAAGGACAATGATGCCATCGACCGCTTACTGAAAAAACAGGCGACCAACCGCGGTGGCTGGCTGCACACCCTGGAAAGCCACTACCTGTTTGTCATGGTCGCAATCCTGCTAACCGTCGCCACCAGTATAATGACCTTCAAATACGGCCTGCCCTGGCTGGCCGAGCGCTCGGCTCATGCCCTGCCGCAGAGCGTTGACCGCAGCCTGGGCAAGGGCACGCTTGATATTCTGGATCGATCACTGTTATCGCCAAGCGCTCTGGACCCGGCAATACAGGCACGCCTGGGCAGGCGTTTCGCGGAAATGATTACTACCTTGCCCACGGGCCAGGACTACCGGCTGCTATTTCGCGCCGGTAACAGTATCGGCGCCAATGCCTTTGCGCTACCCTCGGGCACCATTGTGATGACAGACGAGTTAGTGGCGGCAAGCGAGAATGACGATGAACTGGTCGCCATTCTGGCGCATGAAATCGGTCATCTCGAGCACCGGCATTCTATCCGCATGGCGATGCAAAGCTCGGCGGTGGCCCTCATCATTGCCGCCGTCAGTGGTGACGTGGTGTCGAGCTCGTCCCTGCTGGTGGCACTGCCGACGGTATTGATTCATTCCAGCTATTCACAGGAATTTGAAACCGAAGCCGATGACTATGCCTGGCACTATCTGGTTGACAACGATATCCCGACCGGGGCCTTCGCCAGCATCCTCAGCCGCATCGCCGGTGAAAAGCGTGATTCTGTCGTTCGCCGGTACCTGTCGTCACACCCCGGCACAGATGCGCGGATACAGCGGTTTATAGATTAATAAAGGGACAGCTTTAATCTGTTATCCGGCCTCCGTTATCCGGATCGTGTCACAGAGCCGATTTCCGCGGATAAGCCTAACTGGAATTTAGCCCTGATCCCACTCTATCCGTTTTGCGTTAAACTAACGGCTCTCCGTGAACAACAAGCCCGGACACTTGAATCTATGTGGAAACGTATTCGGAATATTTTCTCGGTTGCCGACCCTGAGAAGCCGGCAAGACCCCATCGATCCGGCCCTGCCGAATCGATTTCGCTACAGCCATCCGCCGGCATCCCCGGCAGTGAAGCGATCAGCTCCGGTTATTACAGCCTGATACTGGGTGTTCACTCCCTCGCAGATGCAGAATTAAACGAACTGGAATCCGATGCCCGCGCCCGCCTGGGAAAACTGATCAAGTCCAAAGAGTCACGTGAAAGAATGGTGCCACGACTACCGGCTATTATCCCTAAACTGATGAGCAGCCTGCGAGACGATGATGTCTCCGGAGCCGATCTGGCCCGTCAACTCGGTAAGGATGCGTCTTTAGTGGCTGACGTTACCCGCATGGCGAACAGTCCCTACTACCGTACAGTCAACAAGATTCAAAGTCTCGAACAGGCGGTTTTGATCCTCGGCCGCAGCGGAATTCGCCAACTTCTCGCCTGCGCTGCCTTCAAGCCAATACTCAGCACACGGCAGGGGCACTTCACGAATCTGGCCTCCGCATGGGTATGGCGCCAGTCGGAATATTGTGCCTTCAGCGCCCAGTGTCTGGCAAAGAACCAGTCCATCGACGCATTTGAAGCCTACCTGGCCGGCCTGGTTCGCGATATAGGCACCATTATTGCGCTAAAGGCCATGGATCAAATCGAGCACATCAGCGATGCACCCAGGTCATACCAGTTTCAACGGCTTTTCTCAAAGCAGTCTCTCCAGTTGTCGAGGCTGATCGCCAGTGAATGGGAATTCCCCGACAATGTCGTTGCAGCAATAGAAGATCAGACAACAGAACCAGATCCTGGAGAAATGCCGACGCTGGCCTCTGTCGTCCATGCCGCAACGCTGATGTCGAAATTGCAGATTCTGGTAGAGGAGCACCGGGTAGACGAAGACCTTGCACGACATGCCTGCTGCACGGAAGGCGGCTTAACTGACCAGTGTAGAAAATGTTTTGGTGAGCTGCAGCGCTACGCTGCTTAAGCAGGTGTAAATGGGCTCAGAGCCGAATGGCACTAAGTTAAGGCGGCTCTTCCTCTGTAGGGCCGAATTTATTCGGCCAGCAGCTGTTGGCGGCTACCCACATT
>JBDNAP010000094.1:0-3639 GCA_039768325.1 Thiogranum sp. | reverse complement strand
GCAAAGTAAAACAGCTGGCCGTTGTCGGTGGGGTAGGGTGTATCCGGTGCCAGGGCGCGAATCAGGCCGGCCAGGTATTCCGCCGGCCGGCAGATCTTCAGATCGGCGCTGTTGCGGAATGCAGCGGTCGCGAACAGGGCGCGCAAGCTTGTCTTGATGTCGCCGTTCGACTGTGTGAACGCGCTTGCCACGGCGTCGACGCTGAGCGGGTCCGGGGTGTCGCTGATGAAACGCCGGCACAGTTTGGTGGCAATGAAATTCGCCGTGGAGGGGTGTGACGCCAGCAGGTCGATGACCTGTTCCCCGTCTGTCTGTCCGCCAGCGGCGCTGATGGTGTTGCCCAGCACCACCTTGGCATTGTCGTCGTGCAGGGCGGGGCTGAAGACGAAGGTGCCGTAGTCACCGCCCGGGTCACCCGGAAAGCGTATTGCCCAGCCGGTGAAGCAGCGGGCGACTTCCTTGACATCGGTCTCGGTGTAGCCACCGTCGACGCCAAGCGTATGCAGTTCCATCAGCTCGCGCGCATAGTTCTCATTCGGTGCAGCGGCCTGGTTGGCGTAATTATCCAGGTAAAAAAGCATGGCCGGACTTTTTGCCGAGGCGTGCAGCAGATCGCGGAAATTGCCCAGCGCGTGGCTGCGTATCACCTGCCGGTCGTCTTCCGGTTTCAGCGTCGGGCCGAGACCGTTGACTAAATGAATGTTGAAGTGGTCGGACCAGAACTCCACCATCACTTCATAGAGCTGGCGTTTACTGAACATCTGCCGGTACTGTGTGGCGCTGATCATCTGCAGGGCAACGTCGGCGATGTTGTCCGGAAAACCGCTGATCAGCTGGGCGGGGCTTTGCGTCGTCAGCGGAAACAGTGTCTGCAGGGTGGCTTCGAGATTACCGTCGTCGATCTGTGTGGGGTTGAGCTGTCTTTCCAGGTAGGCATCGATGCCCATGCTCTGGATCATGGCCAGTTCATCGCGATGGGCACCGAAACTGGTGCGTTTCAATGTGGTGAACTCGCTGGAGGCCGCTGGAGTAACCGCCGCCGGTGTGCTGCCTGTCACTCCGCCGTCACCCCCGCCACCACCGCATGCGCCCAGTGTCGATGTCAGGGCTGGGTACCCAGCCATTTTCCCGAGCAGCTTCATGAAGTTGCGGCGACTGTGCAAGCTGCCCAGCAGAGTGTTCAGGTCATTAACAGATAATTTTTTCATTGTTGCGGCTGCGCATTTGCCCGGGGCTCATGATAAGTAACGAATTCAAATCAGATATCTTGAGCCCGGCATGATCTATGCCGCGATTTCAGCCGTCGTTCAGGGTTCGTCCCCAGGCGGGCCGGAAGCACAAACGGCCGGCCGGGTTCGTGTCCCGGCAGGACGATCGCGATTTGTTGCCGACAGGTTTGTTGAACTGTTGCAGATTATGGCTTGATGTAGGCGTAACCCTGGGATTGCAGAATAGCCAGCTGCGCCACACCCGACGGTACTATATCCGCTTTGGATACATCATACAGATCATCTTCCGCATTGATTTTGCGTCCTTTGAGCGTGTTGGCGCACACCTGGAACTCGATGCCCTGGTCTTTCAGACCGGCTATCTTGGCCTGCAACTGGTCGTCGGCATTGGCCATCTTCATCTTGGTGTGAGCCATGGCATCGGGATATAGCAGCAAAGCCAGTCCATCGCCATGCATGACCACTTTCAGGTCAAGGTTCTCTGCACCCACCGCATTGATGTGGTTCTGAATGTTACGCAGGGCAGCAGCCTGGTGCTTCGGGTCGTCGTAGTTGACATGGTAGACCACCTTCTGCTTGCCGCCTTCCGCAAGCGCCGGTGCTGAGCCGATCCCCAGTAACAACAGGCCAGCCAGTAAAGCATTCATAAAACGTTGCATAGATGTTTCCTCCTGGTGATGAAGCGTTTGTTTGCGCAGCCGCCTTGAATAAACAGAAACCGGCCCACGCCCGGCCGCTTTCTGGTCACTGCGGTTATTAATTAGATACCTGAGTCGCTAAAAATATTCCATAACCCTTATATTATATAGTGATAAAACGGGAAATCAGCTCACGTTACCAAGGTATCGGTCGCTATCGATCCGGATGGGTCGATCAGCAACCGATACCTGGACACACGAGACCGCTTAACTTTGTGTGCAGCGCTGCGGTTGTCTTCTATTCATGAGCCCGCGCCGTACGCCTGTGCGTATCGTGTCTGCTATGGGCCAGTAAACTGTCCGGGTTGTCGTGGCCTTGCGCCAGTAATTCCCGGTAGACCTGCAGATCCTGCTCGTCCATTGCCTGCATCCGTGGCTGGCCCGCTTCGGCTACTGTCCTCACCGTCGGGCCGAGGGTGAGTGTTGTGCCGAGTCCGGCATACAGGTACCGGTCGCCGAAGTTCTGCTTCAGAAGTGCGAAGGCGGGCTCGCCAGTGCAGTGCACCGGCGCGACCCATGCGACCTTCCAGTCGTCACGCAGTGAGGCCGCGATCCGGTTGATCTCATCGGGTTTCGCCGGCAGCAAGTGCGTGCCGCCGAAGACAAGATGTATCGGTTTGTTGATCGCGGCTTTGGCCGCCTCGACGATCTTCTCCAGCGTCGGGTGACTGCAACCGACCACCAGGACGATGCCCTCAGGGGTGTCGATCGCCAATGAGAGTTCCATGACGTCCAGATCGACGCCCCAGGGCCCCTTCAACAGGATCAGGTGAAACCCGGGTGCGACCTCCGTTGTCGCAGTCTTCACCCATGTAAAGTTGCCTTGCGGCCATGCGCTGCCAAAATGCAGTGTCGCGGGCGGTTTCCCGTCAAAGTAGCGCATCTCGGCAGGCAGCGATTCGTCGCGCTTGTAGAAGGTCCCGGGCAAGGATGCGCCAAAAACGCCGAAGTTCTCTTTTGGCGCATAGATCTTTACGTCCGGGTTGACGGTCATGAGGTGATTCAAGCCACTGGTATGGTCACCATGGCGGTGAGAGACGACCGCGAAGTCGAGTTCGGTGAGGTCGATACCCCTGGCCTTCACGTTGTGTGCAAAAATCTCGGCGTTGTTGCCGGTGTCGAACAGGATACGCTTGCCGCCGTACTCGATGTAGGCCGAGAAACCCCAGTCTTTCCGCATTTTGGATGTCTTTCCGAAGGCGTCGTAGAGAACGGTGATCTGCGCTGTGGTGGGCTCCGCCGGTGCTGCCGACAAAGGCGCCGCTATAGTTCCGCTCAGGAGCCACAGCAGCGGTACGAAACTGTGCAATAAATGTTTCATCTGCTTTCTCCATTAGCTGGACACGAACACGATTACGGTTCGTGATCTCCTGCGTAAACGGTAGTTCAGATGCGTAACTTGTCTATTGGTAATAGTACTTCCGTACCCCGGATGTGGCCCTGTTTGGGGTCTCAAAAGAGAGTGTTATTCAGACCGATACATCTCTGTCTGAATAACAGTACAACTTCATTGGTTTTGGGTTTTAGCCGGGAGCCCGTTTGAGACAACCCCGCTACCGTCAAATAACTGTTTAAAAGCCCGCTCAATCGCTGGAGGTGCCGGCCCTGGTTCGTCGCTGATTCACACGCCGGCGGGGGCAGCTTTTGACCGGCCCGCCATCCATTGACTGCCCCGGGGGTCACTGGCCAAGCAGTTTCTTCAGACCCTCGGT
>JBDNAP010000545.1:0-2598 GCA_039768325.1 Thiogranum sp. | reverse complement strand
CATGCTGCCATTGGGTGCGAAACTGGGTGATTCATCCAGCCGCCCCTCACTCAGCACCCGCAGCAGGCTGCTGTCCAGATCCAGCACGGCTATCTGGTAGCGCCCACCCTCACCGTGCACCAGCGTCAGACTTTTTCCGTCCGAAGAAAAATCGGCACTGGCGTTGTAATTACCCTCAAAGGTGATGCGTTGTGCACGCCCACCCTGGGCCGGCATCCGATACAGCTGCGGACTGCCACCACGATCCGAGGTGAACACGATACTTTTCCCATCCGGCGACCACACAGGCTCGGTATCAATTGCGGCACCGGAGGTAAGACGTTTCAGCTTTTTATCGCTCAGGCGCAAGCTGTAGATTTCCGGGTTGCCGTCACGCGACAGGGTTAGGGCCATACTGCGGCCATCCGGCGACCAGGACGGTGCTCCGTTGATCCCCTCAAAGGACACAAGTTCCTGCCGTTTACCCGTGTGAATAGCCTGCACGAATATCGCTGCACGGCCTTTTTTCTCGAACGATACATAGGCCAGCTGACGGCCGTCTGGTGACCAGGACGGTGACATCAGCGGCTGCTGCGAGGTTAACAGCGTTTTCGGGTTGTAGCCGTCACTGTCAGCGAGCTGCAACTGGTATTCCTTTTTGCCGTTTTTTGATTCTGAAATCACATAGGCAATATGGGTTGCGAACGCACCCGGTTCGCCGGTCAGTTGCTCATAGATAATATCGCTGATGCGGTGTGCCACATAGCGCAATTGCCCGGACTTTGCCGGCATGCTGTAACCGGTTATCTGGCGTCCGCGAAGTACGTCAAACAAACGGAACTGGATACGGTACTCATTGTCGGCGACCGTCTCCACGCTGCCGATCACCAGATTTTCGACACCCAGCGTCCGCCAGTCCTGAAAACGCACCTGGCTGGTTTCCACCGGCCGGGCAATCAGGTTCTGCTCCGGCACCGGCGCGAACCGCCCACTGCGAGCCAGGTCTGCAGCGATAATGCCGGCAACATCCTGTGGCTGTGGCTGATGATGGTTCGCCGCATGAAACGGCACCACGGCAATCGGCACCGCGCCCTCAACACCCTGCGTGATTTCGATGGTCAGCGCCGCCTGCAGCCAGCCGGGGAGGTAAAGACAAACACTGAGTAGAGTGATCCAAATTGTTTTCATGTTTAACCTGGTTTGAATTCAAATCGTAATGAACGGAATTGTTCCATAACTTCGCTATCAGGGGGAACCGGTAAAGGCGATGCCTTGAATACCGCCGATTCGACCGAACGATCGAAAGCGGGATTTCCACTACTGCGCACGATCTGTGCGTCAATAACCTCCCCGCTTGGGATCAGACGCACCTCGACGGTGCAGGATAACTCCGACGCAGAACCTGGCGGACGTATCCAGCTTCGCTGTACCTTCTCCTTAATGTACTGCCCATATTCATTAATCATACGCTGCATGGCACTTTGCCGCTGTGCGGCCATGCGCGCCTGCTCGGCTGCCAGCCGGGCGTTCAATTCCTGTTCCGCTGCCTTGCGCTCGGCTTCCTCCTGCTTGCGCTTGCGTTCAGCTTCGGCCTTGCGTTTTTCTTCCTCTTTGCGCTTGCGCTCGGCCTCCGCCTTACGTTTTTTCTCTTCCGCGGCCTTTTTCTTTGCGGCCAGCTCCGCCTTGCGCTTTTTCTCCGCTTCAGCCTTCTTCTCCGCTTCGGCCTTCTTCTTCGCTTCAGCCTTCTTCTTCGCTTCAGCCTTCTTCTTCGCTTCGGCTTGCCTCTTCGCTTCGGCTTGCTTTTTCGCCTCTTGTTTTTTGCGCTTGACTTCCTGTTCCTGCTTAAGCTTCAAGTCGGTGAGACGTTGCTCTTCCTGTTTACGCTTCTGCTCCGCCTCCCTGGCGCGCTGCTCCAGGCGCTTGAGCTTTTCCTGTTCCTCGCGCTGTTTATCTTCATCCAGCTGCTTCTGGCGCCTGATCTCGGAATCCAGCTTACTGGCGTCCACCACGACGGCCTGTACCGGCGCTTTTTTGCGCTCTGCACCAGGTTTCACCATCCCTTGCCAGTCCAGGCTGAACACCAGCACCGCCAGCAGCAGTATGTGAACCAGCACAGCATAGAAAAACGGCCGCGGCTTCTCCCGCAACAATCGTAACAGACTGTGGATTTACCCACCCTCCCCTGAAGGCTCGGTAACCAGGCCAACCTTGGCGGCACCGGCCTGTTGCAGCAGAGACATGGCGGCGACCACCAGCCCATAGTCCACACTGGAATCACCGCGCACCAGCACAACTGCCCGTGGACGCTGACGCAACACCGCCGCTGTCCGCAACAGCAGGGTTTCGGCATCGATTTCCTGCTCGGGATCCCCACCAATGTTCAGGAAATAGCGCCCCTGGGCGTCAACAGTCAGCACCACAGGGTCCTGCTGGGTATCGTCCATCGGTTCGGCATCGGCCTGTGGCAAATCGACGTCGACACCCTGGTTCAGCAAGGGGGCAGTAATCATAAAAATAACCAGCATCACCAACATGACATCAATGTAGGGCACCACATTGATCTCGGACATCGGGCGTTTGCGGCTGCGTTGTCTGGCCATACCGGGTTAACTAATCGTG
>JBDNAP010000007.1:0-3712 GCA_039768325.1 Thiogranum sp. | reverse complement strand
TTGTCCTTGCGTTCGCGCTGAATGGGCAAATCATTGGCTACAGGATCCAATTGCTGGATGTTTGCAGATGCGCAGATGAAGTCATTGTTCATCATGATCAGGGAGTAGATGGCTTCCTGCACGCCGGCTGCACCCAGAGAGTGTCCGGTCAGCGACTTGGTTGAGCTGATGGGCGGTATTATGCTGTCACCAAACGCTGCCTTGATGGCTTCCAGTTCCCGCACATCACCAACTGGTGTGCTGGTGCCGTGGGCGTTGATGTAGTCAATGGGAGCATCAACGCCTGCCATGGCCTGCTGCATGCAGCGCACGGCACCTTCCCCGGACGGCTGCACCATATCGTAGCCATCGGATGTAGCCCCGTAGCCCACCAGTTCAGCGTATATTTTCGCACCACGGGCTCTGGCGTGTTCCAGTTCCTCCAGTACCAGCATGCCACCGCCGCCGGCAATGACAAAGCCATCGCGGGTTTCATCGTAAGCGCGTGATGCAGTTTCCGGTGTGTCGTTGTACTTGGAGGACAGTGCTCCCATGGCGTCGAACAACAACGTCAGTGTCCAGTGCAGTTCTTCTCCACCACCGGCAAACACCATGTCCTGTTTGCCGAACTGAATCAGTTCGCCTGCATTACCAATGCAGTGTGCACTGGTGGAACAGGCGGAACTGATGGAATAATTGACACCCTTGATTTTGTAAGCTGTGCACAGGCAGGCGGAATTGGTGCTGCCCATGGTACGGGGTACCATGAACGGCCCTACTTTCCTGGCACCTTTTTCGCGTAACAGATCAACGGCCAGAGAGACATTCTCGGTGGAGGTGCCGCCGGAGCCCGCAATCAGACCGGTGCGGGGATTCGAGATCTGCTCCTCATCCAGACCGGCATCCTCGACGGCTTCTTTCATGGCGATATAGTTATAGGCCGCACTATCACCCATGAAGCGGCGTAACTTTCGATCTATAAGGCTGTTGAGGTCGAGATCGACTGCACCGTGGATATGACTGCGAAAGCCCAGTTCCTCGTATTTTGAGCTGAACTCGATACCGGATTTTCCCTGTTGCAGGGATTCCAGAACCTGTTGCTGATTGGTGCCGATGCTGGAAGTGATGCCCAGTCCTGTAACTACTACGCGCCGCATACTTATGTACCCTAAAATATATCCTAAAATTTTTCAGTAGATGTAAACAGACCAACCCGCAGGCTTTCGGCATGATAAATTTCCTTGCCGTCGACTTCCATGACAGCATCGGCAATGCCCATGAACAGCTTGCGCTGGATAACACGCTTGAGATCAATCCGGTAAGTGGCCAGTTTGTTGTCGGGCGTGACCTGTCCGGTAAATTTTACTTCCCCCGAACCCAGTGCACGACCATGACCGGGACCGCCCAGCCAGCCAAGGTGGAAACCGATCAACTGCCACAGCGCATCCAGACCAAGACAGCCCGGCATGACGGGATCAGATTCGAAATGGCATTTGAAGAACCACAAATCCGGTTTGATGTCGAGTTCGGCAATAATCTGCCCCTTCCCGTAGGCACCGCCTTCCGCACTGATATGGACGATGCGGTCGAACATCAACATGGGTGGCAGAGGCAGACGTGCATTGCCGGGACCGAACAGTTCGCCATGCCCACACTGCAGGAGTTCTTGGTAGGAAAACTGGTTTTGTCTATGCGGCTTCAAAGCTTGTGCTGACGTCATATGATGGCCGGAAATCGCTTGGCTGGTTACTGGAGGTGCCTATTTTAGCGGTTTGAGAAGCAATTTGCATGGAGCAGGTGGCGAAATGGTGGCTGCCACTGGTTCGGGAGCAAAGGATTTTCGACTAATCCCGGAAATTGATGTATTGCAGGGGCAGGTCGATGGGGGCTTCTTTAAGAAGTGAAATGGCGCTCTGGAGATCGTCGCGTTTTTTTCCGTTTATCCGTACCTTGTCACCCTGAATGCTGACCTGGACCTTTAATTTCGAATCTTTCACCAGTTTGACGATCTTTCTGGCGATATCCTGGTCAATACCCTGTTGTACGACCAGGATCTGGCGCGCCTGATTATTGCTGGTTTCAAGCTTGCGTTCGTCAAGTGAGGCCAGATTGATACCCCGTTTGGCCAGTTTCTTGTGGAGAATGTCTTTCACCTGATCCAGTTGAAATTCATTATCCGCCTGCAGGCTGAGCTGGTCCTCGGATCGTTCCACCCTGGCGCATGAGCCCTTGAAGTCGTAGCGGTTGCCCACTTCACGGTTTGCCTGGTCGACGGCGTTGGCGACTTCCTGTAAATCGACTTCCGATACGGTGTCAAACGAAGGCATGACTGCAGCGCTCCTTCTGGGTGATCAGTGATTTGATCCTGCGATGATAAAACAGGTGTGCCCGTTGAGTACACAGCAGGGCTCAGTTGCCTGAGCGATCAGGGGAAGGGATCTTCTTTATAAGGATTTGGCGGTGGTGCCCGGCGCTGGCGAGTTAAGCGGTTCTTCGTTGTCACCTGTCCACAGGGCAGACTTGAGCTGAGCAAACAGGGTGCTGTGCTTGTTCTCATGTGCCCGGTTCCAGGCTTCCAGGATGGGTAACACGGCCCTTGCGAGTTCATCCGTGGAGCTTTCGATGGTATCGCCGCTGGATAGTGACTGCAGAGCCCGCTGAACGTCCGCAATACTGGCAACGATTGTTGGTTCGGGTTTCTTGCTGACAGCTTTCCGGGCAGGCTGTTCGAGACTGGTTTTGGTGAGGGTGAACTGTACACGGTCGCCACCGGCTTTTTTTGCGATTTTCAGTTTTTCGTCAGCATCAGCCAGCAATTCAGCGGCGTTTATGCGTGTGTGGACAGGCGGGCTGGATACGGCAATGCTGACGCTGATCGGCACCGTTTCACCACCGAATTTGAACTCCTGCTGGTTGATGGCATGGTGTAACTGCTCGGCGACACGTCTGGCGCTCACCAGATCGGCTGACGGTAGCAGAATACCAAAGCTATCCATACTGAAGCGCGCTATGGTGTCTTCACGCCGCCTTTCCTCTCCTAGCAGGACGGCAAGCCGATGCAGAATTTCTTCGGCGGTCTGTTTGCCACGGCGCAGGAACAGGGTCTTGTATTTGTCGACCTGAAGCATGAGCAGAGCGAGCTCGGTTCCGTGTCTGACGGTATAGGAAAGTTTTTCTTCAATACTGTTCAGGAAGGCCTTCTGGTTGGCCAGACCGGTCAGCGGATCTACGCTGCTCTGTTTTTCCAGCTGCCGTTTTTTGGCTTCGCTGTCGTGGAGTGCCCGTTGGGTACGCTGCTGCTTTACCTGTGCCTGGGCGCGCGCCAGCAACTGCACGGATTCGAATGGTTTGGTGATGAAGTCGCTGGCACCTGCATCCAATGCGCTGTTTTTACTGCCGTCATCATCTTCAGCGCCAGTGACTATTATCACCGGCAGTTCTTTGCAGTGTGGTTGCGATGACTCGCGGATTTTTTTGAGTAGTCCCAGGCCATCCAGGTTGGGCATGGACAGGTCCGACATCAACAGGTTGATCTGGCGGTTATCCTGCAGAACATCCCAGGCGGCCTCTCCATCCTCAGCTTCGAGAATTTCGAAATCATTCTTCAATATCTTGCGTGCAGCCACCCGCATAAGCCGAGAATCATCGACGACTAGAATGGTGGGTCTGTTTGTTGTCGCTTCGGGCATTCGTTAAGCCTGACCTTTCCTGGTAACACTGGGAGTGTCGGCGC
>JBDNAP010000544.1:0-4103 GCA_039768325.1 Thiogranum sp. | reverse complement strand
TGAAAGAAGGTATTTGAGCGTCACGAAAGCGCGTTCGCTGATGCTGTCAGATTTTTCGCGTAAGAATTTCATGTCAAACCTCTGCGATTCCAAATTACAACATTGCTGATTCGAACAAGCGTGCTCGCCGGCGATACGGCTGTTGCCTATGGTGCGATCACTGCCTGCTGGACCTCAGGCGTGTACGTCCAGTCTTGGCCGTCGATGAACACGCACCGACGCCATCTTGCGCTGTCGGGTGGGCTCCGTCAGTGTGTATACCAACAGGACGGCTGCCAGGCCCAGCAGAAACACTTTCAGACCCACAAGCCCGCCAAGCAGGGCGTACAGTATTGATTCTATCGCGATCATGTCGTGTTACTCCTTTGCGTCATTTGTTAAAACGAAATCCGCTTCCGGTTGAAGCGGGTTGTGTAGTATCACGCTGCAGTGCGCACCCCGCACGCGCGGTTAGCAGGCACGGCAATGTCCATCAGCTTCGGATCATCGAGTTTCAGCCCGTTCATCAGATCGATATAGGCCTGCTTGTCAGTAATCTGCAGCCGCGGGTTATGGTGTTTCTCCTCGCCGATGGTGCTCACCGTTATGCCATTGTAGTCATGGGCCGGGTACACCAGCGTGTCCTCGGGCAGCACCAGTAGTTTGCCGAACAGGCTGTCGTACTGTGCGGCAGGATCCCCGTTCTGGAAATCCGTGCGTCCGGTCCCGCGGATCAACAGGGTGTCACCGGTGAAGACCCGGTCCGGTAACAGGAAGCTATAGGAGTCATCGGTGTGACCCGGCGTATAAAGAATATCCAGATGAAGGTTGTCCACGCACAGTTTTTCACCCTCATGGAAGTGTACCGAGACACACTCTGCACCCGTCATGGCACCCATGGCGCTGGCACAACCGGTTTGTTCGTGCAGCGCTCCCAGCGCAGTAACGTGATCGGCGTGTATATGCGTGTCCACCGCCATCACCAGTTGCACGTCGAGCTCTTCGAGCAGGCGTACATACTGCGTGGTGTTCTCCAGTACCGGGTCGATGAGCAGTGCTTCTCCGCCGCGGCGTTCAGCGAGCAGGTAAGTGTAGGTATGTGTGGTCTGATCGAACAATTGACGGAATAGCATAATGGCATCTCCTTTCTGTATAACGACGATTCAGGTACTCGCGGCTTGAGCGCAGTTGATATTGCGATTCCAGGGCATATGAGCAATCAACCTGGCCATGCCACACCAGCGCGTGGTGCCGGCGACAATCAGGCCCATGCCGATCATTGCAGTCAGCGCGAAGAACAACTCGTGCACGCTGAATCCCAGGAATACTTTCAGCACGAGTAGACTACCGATGACGATCTGCACCTGCCTCTCCAGGCTCAGCGCTCTGCCGCAGCGCTCTACCGGCAGACCGAGCTGTTCCCAGTGCTGGGTTCCGCCCTCGATGAGGGTCACGTTGTTAATACCCGCCTGTTGCAATTGTTCGGCAGCTTGCAGCGCGCGCGGACCGGTATGGCAGCTGATGTAGAGCGTCTCTTCACGGCCCAGCGACGGTCGTTTGAACGCCACTGCAAGTGCGTCCGCTGACAAGGTGTCGATCGGAATTACCTGCGCGCCGGGAATGTGTCCTGCGCGGTATTCCGCGATGCTGCGTACGTCCAGCACCGGAGCATATCTCCCACGGAGTTTTACCTCGTGCAGCTGTTGAGGGCTGATAGTCGAAAATTGAGTTGTCATGTTTGGCTCCTGTTTCTTTTCGCCTTTCTACATGTGACTAGACTATCGGCACTGGAAATATTATAAAATACGAAATGTATAGCCGAAAACATCGAAAAAAACGATGTGACTAGTGACGTGATCAGAGTCCTATTGCTGTTGAATCAGATCGGCCGTCGACTTGGCTGTGGTGATGAGATTGTTTCCGAACTTTTCCCAAGCCCGGGCCACAGGAACAGAAAATGTTATTGGGTACAAGCAGAGCGGCAGGTGGTACATTCTCGTTACTATGCCTGTGGCTTTATTGGGTATGTACGATCCCCAGATGGTTGTGTGGATAAGGGTTAGAATCTGGCCGGGCGCGGTGAAGTCTCTCTCTATTTGCTGTCGAGCGCGATTCATTTTGTGCGTGACAATGAAGCAGTGAAACATTACCAATGCTCATCAGTGTTCTGGAAGTCGTCAAGATCGGAATGGGTCCTTCAAGTTGGCACACAATGAGCCCCATGGTTGTTGCCAGTGAGTTCCGGGATCCGGAAACCATGGTGGTGCAGGCCCAGCCGTTGTAACGCTGGGCCTACTCATGGAACGGTTATAAACGCAGCAGAGGATCAAGCAGCCTTTGATTTGCTCAAATAGCTCTCCAGGGCTTCTGAACCGGCGATGCGATCACCGTTAACAAAAACCTGTGGCACCGTCGAAGCGCCGCAGACCGCGCGTATCGTCGCCTCGCTGAAATCGCGGTTCAGCAACAGTTCCTCGAACGGAACATCGGCATCGTGCAGCATGCCCTTGGCACGCGCGCAGTATTCGCAACCGTCGCGCGTGAATACGGTGACGTCCAGGGGTTTGGCAGCACCCGGTGCGACGTAATCGAGCATGGTGTCGGCGTCTGAAACCTCGAAGGGATCCCCCGGCACGTCCGGTTCGACAAACATCCTTTCAATGACGCCGTCTTTCACCAGCATGGAGTAACGCCAGGAGCGTTCGCCAAAACCCAGGTCGTTCTTGGGCACCAGCATACCCATGCCGCGGCTGAAGTCGCCGTTGCCATCGGGCATGAAGGTGACATTGAAAGCTTTCTGCTCACTACGCCATTCGTTCATTACGAAGGCGTCGTTGACCGACATGCAGACGATATCATCTACACCGTGCTGCCGAAAGGCGGGTGCCAGTTGGTTGTAACGCGGCACATGGGTGGACGAACAGGTCGGGGTGAAGGCGCCCGGCAGCGAGAACACCACCACCGTTTTGCCCCTGAAGATTTCGTCACTGGTCACATCCACCCACTCATGATCGCGGCGGGTACGGAATGTCACCTGCGGTACAGTTTGACCTTCACGATTCTCTAACATCTCTGTCTCCTTGGTTGATCAGTTTGACACTAACTTTGCCTCGCCAATCGCCGGGTTGACCTACCCTGCACCTTGCCCGGGTGAGTCCGGGCTCTACAGTGAAAATGGCAGACAACAGTTTCAACGGCTGGTTCGACCAGCCTGATGGCTCCACCAACCAGCACGCTACCGGTCAGAAGGTATCCTGCGGAAAATGCCACCAGCGGCGCACGATTGCATCACTAGCGCACGGTACCAAAACCCATGTCCCCGGTGTGCGGTGGCAAAGGTAACCCGGAAATACGCATGCCCTGTGTTATCGGACCACCCGGAAACAGTTGCCACAGGTATCTGCGACCACCGTGACCGGCAAATATTTCATCGAGCATCTCCTCCAGGTCACGCCCTTTTTCCGCTTCTCCAAACTCCAGATAATAGTCACGCAGACACTCGATCACGCCCAGATGCTCGTTAGTGAGAGCTATGCCATCGCTACAGGCCCTTTCACGCACGTGCGCTTCCCCCAGTCCATCAAGCAACTGCTTGCGATAGGTACGCTCCTGGCTGTCGATATCAGTATCGACGCTCCTGTCTGCCATCCATTCAACCCATTCGCTCAACTGCTCTGTAGTAGTCAATGTCTTCGTCATGTTTCCAGCTCCTGTGTAACAATTAGATTATGATGAGTGGTTCCGTTCGGTGGTTCATCGCAGCATCGTCAGGATACTGCATAAAGTTGTTTCAGCCGCGAGACAGCTCCGCATAGCAGAACCATGATGCATAGGCGAGCATCGGAAATACCACTGGCATCAGCAACAGCTGGGAAACCAGGGCAAGCCCGATTATCACCAGTATGACCAGCGACCATGCGGCAACGGTCAACGGGTTTGTATTTATCAAACGTAGTCCGCTTAGCGTCGTTATATCTGTTCATTTCCAGTCTCTTTCACCTGTCGTCATTGGCGCCGAATCCTATTTTGCCCATCGGATACAATCCGACTGATCAGTATTGCCTGGGTCATACGGCTGTTCAGCGTCATGCAGGTGATAGGCATCCGCAACGTAAGCGGACCTT
>JBDNAP010000543.1:0-2789 GCA_039768325.1 Thiogranum sp. | reverse complement strand
GTGCGTGCATCTGTGAACATGGGGATCCGTCGTCCGCGCTATTGTTCGCTGCTGGCCTCGTTTGGCTCCAGTACTCTGCGCGCGACCTGCTGCATGCTGCCGGTCTCACCGATCCAGCTGGCGGGCAGCCTGGGTGCGGCGCTGACGATGGAGACCATGACTGCGGCGGCATAGGGTACCGACTGTAACAGCAGCATGACAGACCACATCAACAGGTCCAGTGTCTCGGTACCAAAAGTAAATATGATCGAGAACGCGGCCAGGCACAGCGTGAAAAACAACAGGGCTTCTTCCCGCGCGGTGTTGAGGGCCTTGAGCAGGGCGTGTTTATGCGCCTGCTTCGGCGTGCGGAAAAACGGTTTGCTGCGCACGAAGAAGCCGCTCAGTATCGCTTTACCGATAGTATGTGTGAGCCCCAGACCCGCCAGCGCGGCGGCGATGGTCTGAATGGTATTGGCTTTCACACGGGTACGATACAGATAAACCAGCTTGCCCACTTTGAATACAAACAGGGCCAGCGGCAGGATCGAGAAAATCAGCAGCGGAGGGTCCACGTGTTTGGGCGCCAGTATCATCGCCAGCGACCAGAACACTGCCGCAAAGTTGAAAAGCAGGTTGACGCTGTCAGCGACCCAGGGTAGCCAGCCGGCGAGAAAGTGGTAGCGTTGTCCGGCGGTCAGGTTGCCTTTACCTCGCAACAGGGTGCCGGCGTGGTGCCGCATGATCTGCACGGCACCGAAGGCCCAGCGGAAACGCTGTTGCTTGAAATCGGTGAAGGTATCGGGCATCAGCCCGCGGCCGTAGCTCTTGGCGATATAGCTGGCTTCGAGGCCTTGTTCAAAGATTCGCAAGCCGAGCTCGGCGTCTTCGGTGATACACCATTCCGCCCATCCATCTACGTCCTGTAAGGCAGATTTTCGCACCATGGTCATGGTGCCGTGCTGGATGATGGCATTGCGTTCGTTGCGCGTAATCATGCCAATGTAGAAAAAGCCGCGGTACTCCGCGTAGCACATCGCCTTGAAAGCGTTTTCACGCATATCGCGATAGTCCTGCGGAGCCTGCACGATGGCAACATTCTGCTGCGTAAACTGGGGCGCGAGGTCGCGTAACCAACTTGGATGCACCAGGTAATCGCTGTCGATGACAGCGACGATTTCAGCGCTTGGGTCGGTGTGCCGGAGTGCGAAGTTTAGTGCGCCGGACTTGAATCCCGCCAGAGGATCTTCGTGAAAAAAACGAAAGCGTGCGCCGAGTTTCGCACAATGATCGCGCACCGGTTGCCATACCGCCGGGTCCCTGGTGTTGTTGTCGATGACGATGACTTCGTAGCGCGGATAGTCGAGTTGTGCCAGCGCGTCGAGAGTCTCGGCCATCATGGCCGCCGGCTCGTTGTAGGCGGGTACGTGCACCGACACCATCGGTAGCGCCTCGTCGCTGACCGCTATAGGTTTGAACGGGCGCCGGTGTTGTTGTGTCCACAGCGCTTCGGCCCATTCATGGGCTTCCGCCAGCAGCACGACGATGACACCAATCATGCCAAGGATCAGCAGTATACCGACCGTCACACTGGTGAAAGTGAGGTACTGATGTGTGTAATCGTAGATGATCCACACGGCCGCCGTTGCAGCAGCATAGGTTACGAGGGCCAGAAAGCCGCGGCCGCGGGCACCCAGATGCCCGCTGTCAATGAGCGTCAGGGCAAAGGTGATCAGGGCGATGATGACAGAGATGGCGGCAAGGATAGGCCAATCCGGTATTTTCACAATGGGTTCGGTGAACTGAAACTTGGCGTTGCGTTCCACGTCATAGACTCCCCAATAGGCGCCGACTGCGCCTTCCAGGTCGCGTTTCCACTTCTGGTCAAAGGCTTCCATCAGGTAATAGATGTAATTTTCTTCGGCAGCGCGTTCCAGAAAGCGCCGCAGGAAGGTGGCTTCATTGGCCTCCGAGGCTACCGCCGCCTTGACGCTGCGGCCGTTGCTCGGCCAACCGACTTCGCCTATGACGATGGGCTTGTCCGGGTAGAGTTGTTTCAGTTCGTTGATATTATTGACCACGAAATCCACGGCCTCGTCGAGCGGTATGCCTTCCCAGTAGGGCAGCAGATGTACGGCGATATAATCGACGTGATCGACAAGTTTCGGGAACTTTTTCCAGATATAGGGTGGTTCTGCAGTGCTGACCGGGATATCGGTCTGGGTGCGTGCCATGTCCAGATACTTGATCAGTTTCTTTACCGATATGTCACGACGCAACAGGACCTCGTTACCGACAATGATGCGGACCACGTTGCGCGAGCGGACCGAGATGTTGAGCATGTTCAGGATTTCGTTCCGGGTTTTCTCCTCATCGTCATCCACCCAGGCGCCCAGCGCCACATTGATATCGTATTTAGCGGCCAGGCGCGGAATCTCGGCCAGCGATTTTTCCACCGTATAGGTGCGGATTGCGTTGGTCTTGCCTGACAGCAGCGCCAGATCGGATTCGATGTCTTCGCTGCTGGGGTGCTTGCTCCAGATTGGTCCCTGGTCAGCCTGATAGGGGGAAAAGGCAAATCCCTGAATACGCTCGGGCCAGGCCGGCTCGGTCTCTGGATGATTGTAGAGCGCCCAGGCCATGATAGTGAGCGCAGTAATCGCAATGGCAATAATGAAACTGGACTTGTGCATGACGGAATAATAGGTGAATAACTGGGAGTAGATTATAGCGAAGGAGCCGGTGACAAATGAAACTTACTATTATTTGTCAGCGGCCTTTTTTAGCGTTGTAAAATCATGGGCTTGGGT
>JBDNAP010000542.1:0-5744 GCA_039768325.1 Thiogranum sp. | reverse complement strand
TTCAGTTTTCAGGGCCACCCGGAAGCCAGCCCGGGACCTCACGATGTCGCACCGCTGTTCGATCATTTCATTGAGTTGATTGAAGCCGTAAGAAGCGGATTGCAAAAAGCCTCGAGCGAATAGTGCAAGCATGCCAAAAAGAACCGACATTAAAAGTATTCTGATCATTGGCGCCGGGCCGATTGTGATCGGCCAGGCCTGTGAATTTGACTATTCGGGTGCACAGGCCTGCAAAGCGCTCAAGGAGGAAGGTTTCAGGGTTATCCTGGTCAATTCCAATCCCGCCACTATCATGACTGATCCGAATAGTGCGGACGCGACTTATATAGAACCCATCATCTGGGAAACGGTTGCCCGCATTATCGAGCGGGAGCGCCCCGATGCCCTGCTGCCGACCATGGGCGGCCAGACCGCCTTGAACTGTGCGCTGGACCTGGCACGTGAAGGTGTGTTGGAGAAATTCGCCGTGGAGATGATCGGCGCCAGCCGTGAAGCGATTGACAAGGCCGAAGATCGCGATCAGTTCCGTGAAGCCATGCTGAAGATCGGTCTGGCTATGCCGCGTGCGGCTGTCGCCCACAGCATGGAAGAGGCCCTGCAGGTACAGGCGCAGGTGGGTTTCCCGACAGTCATTCGCCCATCTTTCACCATGGGGGGCAGTGGTGGCGGTATTGCCTATAACAAGGAAGAGTTTGTCGAAATCTGTGAGCGCGGACTGGAACTTTCCCCGACCAAGGAACTGCTGATCGAAGAGTCGATCCTGGGCTGGAAAGAATACGAAATGGAGGTGGTGCGTGACCACAAGGATAACTGCATCATTATCTGTTCCATCGAAAATTTCGATCCCATGGGGGTGCACACCGGCGATTCAATCACGGTGGCGCCGGCCCAGACATTGACCGACAAAGAGTACCAGATCATGCGCAATGCCTCGCTGGCGGTGCTGCGCGAGATCGGTGTGGATACCGGTGGTTCCAACGTGCAGTTCGCCATCAATCCGGACAACGGGCAGATGATCATCATCGAGATGAACCCGCGTGTGTCGCGCTCGTCGGCACTGGCCTCCAAGGCGACCGGTTTCCCGATTGCCAAAGTTGCAGCCAAACTGGCCGTCGGTTACACGCTGGATGAACTGAAAAACGAAATCACCGGTGGCGCTACACCGGCGTCTTTCGAACCGGCCATCGATTACGTCGTTACCAAAGTTCCCCGATTTACCTTTGAGAAATTCCCGAAGGCGGAAAACCGGCTCACCACCCAGATGAAATCGGTGGGTGAAGTGATGGCCATCGGGCGCAGTTTCCAGGAGTCGATGCACAAGGCGCTGCGTGGCCTGGAAACCGGTATTTACGGTTTTGACGAACTTGTCGATCCGAAACAGGAGGGCGTGCAGGCTTTTATCCGCCGTGAATTGCGCGAACCGGGTGCGGACAGGGTTCTGTACCTGGCCGACGCGTTTCGTTTAGGCCTTGATCTGCAGGAGATACAGGGGCTGACCCGCATTGATCCGTGGTTCCTGGTGCAGATAGAAGAACTCGTTGAGATCGAATCCGAGGTGCGCGACCAGGGTATTGGGCGTCTGAGTAAAGAACGGGTGCGCGAACTGAAGCGCAAGGGTTTTTCCGATCGACGCCTTGCCTCCCTGCTGGCCATCGATGAATCGGCGTTTCGCAAATTGCGCCATGAATTCGATGTGCGCCCGGTATTCAAACGGGTGGATACCTGTGCCGCAGAATTCTCTACCAACACGGCGTATATGTATTCCACCTATGAAGAGGAATGCGAAGCCGAGCCGAACCGGAAAGAGAAAATCATGGTGCTGGGTGGTGGACCTAACCGTATTGGTCAGGGTATCGAGTTCGATTATTGCTGCGTCCATGCCGCGCTGGCCATGCGCGAAGACGGTTATGAAACCATAATGGTAAATTGTAATCCGGAGACCGTATCAACAGATTATGACACGTCGGATCGCCTGTATTTTGAGCCGCTTACCCTGGAAGATGTACTTGAAGTCATCAACAAGGAGCAGCCCAAGGGGGTCATTGTCCAGTACGGCGGCCAGACACCGCTGAAGCTGGCGCGTGCCCTGGAAGAAGCGGGAGCGCCGATTATCGGTACCACGCCGGACTCGATTGATCTGGCGGAAGACCGCGAACGTTTCCAGCAGCTGATTCACGAGCTGAAGTTGTTGCAGCCGCCGAACCGGACCGCGCGCAGTACCGAAGCCGCGCTCGTGCTGGCCGATGAAATCGGCTACCCGCTGGTGGTCCGTCCGTCCTATGTATTGGGTGGGCGTGCCATGGAAATTGTCTATAATGAAGAAGACCTGCGCAATTACATGGTTGCAGCAGTGAGCGTGTCTAACGAGTCACCGGTATTGCTGGATCGTTTTCTCAATGACGCCATCGAGGTGGATGTCGATGCTGTCTGTGACGGTAAGAACGTTCTGATCGGCGGCATTATGCAGCATATCGAACAGGCTGGTGTACACTCCGGGGATTCGGCCTGTTCCTTGCCGGCCTACAGTCTCAGCCAGGAAATACAGGATCGCATGCGCGACCAGATGCGGGCCATGGCCAGGGCCCTGGAGGTTGTGGGCCTGATGAACGCACAGTTTGCGATCAAGGATAACGAGATCTATGTGCTGGAGGTCAATCCGCGGGCCTCGCGCACCGTGCCCTTTGTTTCCAAGGCCACCGGCCTGCCGCTGGCCAAGATCGCGGCGCGTTGCATGGCGGGCAGCTCACTGACCGGGCAGGGTGTAAGCGGAGAGCGTGTGCCCGCATATTACTCGGTGAAAGAAGCGGTTTTCCCGTTTGTAAAATTCCCCGGTGTCGATCCCTTGTTGGGACCGGAAATGAAGTCCACCGGTGAGGTGATGGGTGTCGGGCGCAGTTTCGGCGAAGCCTTCGCCAAGGCGCAGATCGGTGCAGGCGAAGATTTGCCGCGTACGGGTAAAGTGTTCATCAGTGTTCGCAACGCGGATAAGGAAGATGCGGTTCAGGTGGCTACTGAACTTGTCAAACAGGGATTCACCATTGTAGCAACACGCGGTACCGCGGTGGCGATCAGCGCAGGCGGGATAAGCTGTGAACTTGCCAACAAGGTAAACGAAGGGCGGCCGCATATTGTCGACATGATCAAGAATGAACAGATAGATCTTATCGTTAATACAACCGAAGGTAAGCAGGCAATCGCCGATTCCTACACGATTCGCGGCGCCGCACTGCAACACAAGGTACCGTACAGCACGACCATCGCGCACGCGTACGCGACCAGTCTGGCATTGACGTGTATTGATTCACCAACGGTAGAACGCTTGCAGGATTTACATCAGGAGCAGGTAGCATGAACAAGGTTCCCCTGACCAAACGCGGTGCGGAAAAACTTCGCGAAGAATTGCAGCGCTTGAAGACGGTTGATCGCCCAAAAATTGTTCAGGCGATTGCGGAAGCCCGAGCCCACGGTGATCTCAAAGAGAACGCCGAGTATCACGCCGCACGCGAACAGCAGAGTTTTGCCGAGGGCCGAATCAAGGAAATCGAAGGCAAGCTTTCCCACGCCAATATAATCGACGTTACCAGTCTGGATGCCGGTGGCAAGGTTGTATTCGGTGCAACCGTTGACCTGGCAGATGAAGACAGTGGGCAGGAACTCACATACCAGATCGTCGGCGAGGATGAGGCGGATATCAAGGCGGGACGCATATCAGTCAGTTCGCCCATTGCCCGTGCCCTGATTGGCAAGCAGGAAGGTGACGTTGCCACCGTAATGGCACCCGGTGGTGAAAGAAACCTGGAAATCGTCGAAGTGCGCTACCAGTAGCGTGAACAGAGCGGGACTGCTGGCCGGTGAACGCATCCTGCTGACCCTGTGGGTGGGCGGTTTGTGGGCGATTGGTTACATCGCTGCACCGGCTCTGTTCGCCAGTCTGGAAGACCGTAGCCTGGCCGGAACCCTTGCCGGCACGATGTTTGAAATCGTGGCTTACCTTGGTATGGTTTGTGCCGTACTGCTGTTGTTGTTCAACCAGGTCCGTAATCCCGGCCGACGCTTAAACTGGCGGGCCGTTGTTCTTTTGGTGATGTTTGTTCTGGTGCTTGCCGGTCAGTTTGTTGTGGCACCAATGATTGCGGAAATACGCATGGCTGAAACGACTGAGTCGTCGGCATTTGCCTGGTTTCACGGTGTGGCGTCGCTCGCTTATCTGGTGACCAGTCTGTTGGGCCTGGCGCTGGTGGCGGCACCCGATAGCGCCGCTCAGCCGGGGAACTGCCAGGGGTTTGATAATGAATCGTCGTAACGGTCAGACTGCGAAACATACCAGCACACGGGACCCCGATCGAACCGGCGATCAGTCGTATGGGTCTGGTCGTCGGCGTGAAAAGCGGCACAGCCGCTTCAGGAAAATCATCCCTTTGCTGTTTTTCGCTGTTATTGGATTTCTCATCGCTCGGGAGGAAGTTCCGGCAGTTCATGACTGGTGGCAGCAGACATTTTCTCCCGATAGCTGGACGGCCCAGAATACCTGCAGGCAGGCGGTAATAGATGATTCCGGAAATGGGAAATACCAGCGCATGCTCAAACCGGGCCAGGTTTATGAAACGATGGATGGGCCCTACGTGGAAAACCTGGTGGTTGTTGAGTTGGGCGCGAACGGTGTTGAGCAAAAGATCGAATATAACTGCTATCTGGACAAACAGGGTAAGCTTTTCAAACTCAGCCGCAGTGCCCCGGAAAAGCGGGGATCATCTGCGTTTGATGAGGATTAAAGGGCAACGGGTATGCGTTGGATAGGACATGGCGACCCGCAACGCCGCAATACGTTTGAGGTGGAGCGGATATGACGAACTCGATACTTCTGGGCGGCGCTGACGGCAGGCAGGTCTTGCTGGATGCCGGCATGGCCAATCGCCACGGATTGATCACCGGGGCGACCGGGACCGGCAAGACCGTTACGCTGCAGGTGCTCGCGGAATCCTTCTCCCGGCTGGGAGTTCCGGTGTTTGCAGCCGACATCAAGGGCGATCTTTCCGGTGTCGCCAGGGCGGGAGGCGAGCATCCGAAGATTACAGAGCGTGTGCAATCGATCGGCATCGCCGGGCATGCGTTTGAGGGCTGTCCGACACTGTTCTGGGATGTGCTTGGGGAAAAGGGGCACCCGGTGCGCACTACCGTCTCCGAAATGGGACCCGTGTTGCTGTCCAACCTGCTGGAACTTAACGAAACCCAGGAGGGCATTCTGCATATCGCCTTTTCGCTGGCCGATGATCAGGGCCTGTTGCTGCTCGATCTCAAGGATCTTCGCGCCATGCTCAACTGGGTGGGCGATAGTGCCAAAGATCTGAGCCGTGAATACGGTCTTGTATCCAGGCAGAGCGTGACCGCGATACTGCGCCGTTTGCTGGTGCTCGAGGAGTCGGGGGGCGATCGTTTTTTCGGCGAGCCGGCGTTGCGCATTGAACATCTGCTGCAAAATGACTTTTCCGGGCGGGGCGTCATCAGCCTGCTGGACGCCACGAGTCTGTATCACAGTGCCCGTATTTATGCGACTTTCCTGCTGTGGCTGTTGTCAGAACTGATGGAAGAGTTGCCCGAGCAGGGTGATGCGCCGCTGCCAAAGCTGGTTTTCTTTTTCGATGAGGCGCACCTGCTGTTCGACAAGGCACCGGCGGCGTTGCTGCAACGAATTACCCAGGTGGTACGTCTGATCCGCTCCAAGGGTGTCGGTGTATTCTTCGTTT
>JBDNAP010000541.1:0-13937 GCA_039768325.1 Thiogranum sp. | reverse complement strand
GCCAGGCTACAGCACTGATCCACTGGACGAGCTGGATACAATGCCGGCAGCAGGCGTACTGCACAAGTACCGGGGAAGAGTGTTGCTGACATTGACAGGTGCCTGTGCGATACATTGCCGGTATTGTTTCCGCCGTCACTACCCTTACAAAGAAGCCAACCCGGCGCGTGAACAAGACAAGACGATCGACTACTTGCGCCGTCAGCCAGAGCTAAAGGAAGTGATTCTCAGCGGCGGTGACCCATTAACGCTGTCCGACTCGAGGCTGGCGACCCTGATTTCCAGCATCGAAACCATCACCCGGGTAAAACGCCTGAGGATTCACAGCCGGCTTCCTGTCGTACTCCCGGAACGCATCGACCCGTCATTACTCGAATGGATGTCTGCGACCCGGCTGCAGATTGTGCTGGTGATACACAGTAACCATGCCAATGAGCTGGATGCAAATGTAGACCGTGCCATGAAGCGGTTGCGCCGGGCGGGTGTCACGATATTGAATCAGTCGGTTCTACTGCGCGGCATTAACGATCGACCCGGCATTCTGGTTGATTTAAGCGAAAGGCTGTTTGAGGCAGATGTATTGCCATACTACCTGCACCAGCTTGACCCTGTTCAAGGCGCGGCACATTTTTCGGTGAGCGACCGGGATGCCAGACGACTGGTCGAAGATATGCGCCGGCAACTGCCCGGCTACCTGGTGCCGCGGCTGGTCCGCGAGCACCCCGGGCAAGCCGCTAAAACCCCTCTTTGACCACCTGAAACATTATCCTAAGCCGTTGATTGACGAGCGATGTCAGGAAATCCAACGCGAGACAGCCTGGCTGGCTCGATAGTCACACTCAACGAACCCTGCGTCACCATTCAGTTTTTGACACTGCGGACGATAGCACCATCGGGAAGCAGGGATGACCGGACTACAACCAGGATCCGACCTGTCGATGCGAGAATCCAGCGGACGAGACTTCCATGCAACTTTCTGTACCTAACCGGACGGCACCAAAGAGTGGATCATTTGCCAGTAATCCCGCCAGCGTTAAAGCCTGGATCGGCACACTGCCAATGGCCAACATTGGTGAAACCACCAAGCTGTTATATGAAGCCCTGATTGATCTCAATCACCAGGACATACCCCCACAACAACGTTTTAAAACGCTGGAACTGTTACACAAGCCGGTGCATTACGTCACCGAAAACATGAAAAAACACTTTATCGGCCAGCCGTTCCCGCTCGCAGAAAACAACCTCAAGATTGCCCATCTGTCAAGAGAAATCACCCACACATTAGCCACCGGCTACAAGGTGCTGGTGATGGAGCAGATTGCCGGCATCGGACGTAAGGACAGGAAACTGCTGATTACAGCCATACATCGCTCAATCAAACTGTTGAGCCTGGTGTTGCTTAAAGCTTATCAAGTGTATGAGCCCTACCCTGATTCCGCCTGGCTGGAGGTTCATTCACTGTACCGATATGCAGAAGACAATCGCCTGCACAAAAGCAAAGTCTTCGATGAGACCGCTCCACAGCGGAATCCGTCCACCATCACCGACGCCTATAAGCAGATCCTGTTGCTGGCACTGGCCTGTCCCTACCGGCTTCGCCACAGCGAAGTGGAAGAAATTTATCACGCACTGGAAGAATGGGCCCACTTCAGCGAACTGCAGACGGTCGGCGCAGCCGAGGACGCGCTGTTTGCCGTCAGTCTGGATTCCGACCAACCACCCAGCTACCTGGTGCTGCGTGATCGGGCCGAAATCCGCACTACCCGGCGGTTTCTGACGACTCGGAAGCTGGCGGAGCAGGTTCGAAAGGCGCTGGCAAATAAGCGTGAATCCAATTCCGCAACAAGCGGGCGGCAGGTCAGAACCACTACCTTACGCCGCCTGATGCTGGCCTGGGGTGTAATGCCCAAACGGCGTTCCTCCCGGGTAAAAGAACACTCGCAGGTTATCGCCGCCATGGGGCTGAGCTCGATTCATTATTTCGTCAGTGGCGAAGTTGCATTCAATGACGCTTCGGTAGCACCAACATGCCATTCTGACCTGGGTATCGGATCCGGAGTCCCTAAGTTCCAGGATCGTGCCCGCTTTCAGGCCACAAAGCTCAGTGAGCAGGAAGGAAAATTGCCCGACGTCTGGGAAATGCATTACCGTATCGAGGGCGAGGACCCGCCATCCAACACCGAACAGGCGGTTGCTCGTGCCGCAGTCGGTGGTATCGGGATCGATACCGAGCACCGGGCACAGAGCTGGAAAATGGTGAACGTCAGTGCCGGTGGTTACTGTCTGCTGTGGGATAACCCGGAGACAACCCGGGCACAGGTGGGTGAATTGCTCGGCATCCGCGAAGAAAGCGATCCCGATACGTTTCACTGGCGCCTCGGGGTTATTCGCTGGTTGAAATGTGCCGAGAAACGCGGCCTCGAACTGGGCGTACAGATGCTGTCACCCGGTGCTGTCGGTATAGCGGCGCGACTGGAAAGAAAAATACGCGCAAACAATGGAGACTATACACGCGGCTTGTTGCTGCCTGAAATCGCGTCGATCCAGCAGCGGGCAACCGTGCTGCTACCCTCTCCACCCTTCAAAGTTGGCGATACCGCCATAGCAAACTGTCACGGCAAGGATGTTCGGGTCAAGCTGACCAAACTGGTTGAAAACACGGGCAGTTTCGCCCAATTTCAGTTCGAATCACTGGGCGAAATCGAACGGCGAAAACGGCGGAAGCCAGTGGCAGCACCCAAACCCAGGGATTTTGATGATATCTGGGACTTGCTCTAGGATAAGCGTCCTAAAACAAGGCCTTGAACATCTCCGGGTATTCAACCTCACCACCACCCGAGAAGACGCCATCCTTCAGTTCCATGGCTGTCAGCGCATCATCAGGGATCGGCAGGTTACAGCGCACCCCCCAGTCTTTCGCCGGTTTGAAACCAAACCGCTGGTAATACTCCGGGTATCCGGCCACGACAATCGCGGCATAGCAAAGCGGTTTGGCGCGGGCAATGGCTGCCTCGATCAATTCCGAGCCGATACCCCGATGTGACTGCGACGGCACCACGGACATCGGTCCCAAAGCCAGGATATCGCTGCTTCCCTGACTGGTCTTCAGCTTCACCCTGGATAACACCACGTGTCCAACCACCCGGCCATTCAGTTCCGCAACCAGCGATAAATCAGGAATAAATCCATCTGATTTACGCAACTCATCAACCAGTTGTGCTTCTGCCTCGCCCTCGAAGGCACTCAGATTAACGACATCAATAGCACGATAATCATCCGCGACTTCGGCTCGTACTTTGATCGGCTGCATACCCCATCCCCAGCTGTTGTAGAAACCACCATCAGTGGTACCTGTTTCGCTGCATGCTAGCAGAAAAATCCTGTATGGAAAAGCAGTTACAGTTTTCCCCGGCAATCCGGCAAGTTTCAGTTACCGGGTAAAGATTCTGGCCTCGGCGGCCGAAACAATGGAGGCGCATCAAATGGAATCAAACAGGAGATATCTTGGCACATGGACAATGAACACACGTTGCAACTGTTCATTATCGAGGAATCCCGCAACGACGCCGAAGCCTTGGCCAACGTTCTGCGTAACGCCGGTCAGGCCTCCCGACCGACTTTTGCCGAAGACCTGGAAGACGTCAGCGCAGCCCTGGATCAACAACTGCCTGAATTGATGCTCTGCGCCATGGGACTGGAGTCCGTGTCACTGGCAGACGTTGCCGCTCTCCTGAAACAACGTGAACTCAGTGTACCGCTCATCGCCATTGCTGAATCGGCTGATGAAAGCGACGTCATTGAGGCCATGCGTCAGGGTGCCACGGACCTGTGCTCCTATGACCAACCCGAGCACCTGCAACGGGTCGTCAAACGTGAAATGTCACAAATAGAAACCGGCCAGCGCGCAAAGAACTACGAATTGAAATTTCGTGAAAGCGAAAAACGTGCACGCATGCTGATGGAAAGCTCGCTCGACGCCATTGCCTATGTGCATGAAGGCATGCACATCTTTGCCAACAGCTCCTACCTGGAAATGTTCGGTTTCGACGACCTGGAGGAAATCGAGGGCACTCCCATTCTGGATATGGTGGCACCGGAGCAGCACAGCCTGTTCAAGGACTTTCTGCGTAATTTCGGCAAGGGCGGCGAACAGGAAGGCACACTGGAAACCCATGGTCTGCTGCCGGATGGGAAGAAGTTTGACGCCGAAATGGAGTTCGCACCGGCCAGTATCGACGGCGAGCCCTGCACCCAGATCATCATCCGCAGCCAGGCCGGCTCAAGTGCGGAACTGGAGCAAAAGCTCAAATACCTCAGTAAACAGGATGTACTGACCGGTCTGTTCAATCGCCAGTATTTCATGGAAGAACTGGAACTGGCGGTAACCGACGCTCTCAGCGGTTCCAGCAGTGCGGCCGTCGTTTATCTGGTCATGGATAACTTCAAACAAATCAAGGATAACCTTGGCATCGGCGCTGCCGATATGGTCATCAGTGATATCGGCAATCTGCTGCACGATCTGACCGAGGAAAATGACATTGTCGCGCGTTTCGGCGATCACTCCTTTGCCGTGCTGCGCAGGGATTGCGATTCCGAGGCTATTCAGGCTCTCGGTGAAAATCTTCGCCACGTCGTTGAAGAGCATATTGCCGACGTGAAGGAGCAGTCCGTCACCACCACCTGCAGCATCGGTATGAGCATTGTCGCGGAAAGCACACCCTCTGCGCACGAGGTGATTTCACGCGCTGATCTTGCCTGCGAAGTAGCACGTTCGTCCGGCGGCAACAAGATTCATCTGCATAATCCGGTTGTCGACGAAAAAATAGGCAAAGAACGTGATCAGCAAATGCATGCCCTCATTAAAGACGCGTTGGAGCGCGACCAGTTCCAGCTTCTTTATCAACCCATAGTCAGCCTGCAGGGCGATGCAGGAGGGAAATACGAAGTCCTGCTACGCATGCTTAATGATGAAGGGGAATACATACTTCCTACCCAGTTCCTGCCCATCGCTGAACAGACGGGACAAATCACTGAAATTGATCGCTGGGTTATACAGAACGCCATCCGGAAACTGACCGAGCACCGTGCGCAGGGTGCTGACACACAGTTTTTCATAAAAATTTCAGCGGCGACACTGATGCACGGAGAACTGCTTCAGTACATCGGCAACTGCATGAAGGTCACCCGTCTTCCGGGTGATGCGCTGACCTTTGAAATTGCTGAAAAACATGCTGCCCAGCATTTGAAACACGCCAAGAGCTTCATCAAGACCCTGCGGGAACTGCACTGCAAGACGGCACTGGAACATTTTGGCACCGGCCCCAATTCCTTCCAGTTACTCAAACATCTGCCGGTCGATTTCCTGAAAATAGATGGTTCCTTTATCCACAATCTGGCCAGCGACACCGACAACCAGGCCATGGTCAGATCGATCCTGGCTACTGCTAAATCAATGAACAGACAATGCATTGCCGAGTACGTCCAGGATGCGCACAGCCTGGCCGTGCTCTGGCAGAGTGGCATTCAGTTTATTCAGGGCAATTTCCTGCAAGAACCCAGTGAAGCGCTGAACTACGATTTCTCCAGCGAAATCGCCTGACCCGCAAGTTTTCCATTACGCGCAGTAGAGGTCTCCCGGCCACGATGAGCAGTGGCGGGGTACACTAGCCACTGCTCATAATGCGGACCAGGCTAATCCAGTAGATGGGATATCAGCCCGTCCGCCAGCTTCGGCTCAAACCAGGTGGATTTGGGAGGCATAACCTGGTTGGCATCGGCGACCGCCATCAGATCCTCCATGCTGGTCGGGAACATGGAAAATGCCACCGCCATCTCGCCGCTGTCGACACGTTTCTCCAGTTCACCAAGCCCGCGAATCCCCCCCACGAAATCAATACGCGGATCGGTACGCGGGTCGCTGATACCCAGCACGGGTTGCAACAGATTATCGGCCAGCACACTCACATCCAGCCGCGCAACCGGATCCTCAGATAGCCGACTGGCGTGAATATTCAGACGATACCAGCGTCCCGCCAGGTACATACCAAACTCGCCGGATTTCGACGGTGTAACGGCAGCCTGCTGTTCACGAATTTCAAAGGCAGCATTCACATTTTCCAGCAATGCATGGACCGACAAGCCGTTCAGGTCCCTGACGACCCGGTTGTAGTCTAGAATCCGCATTTGATTGTGGGGGAATATCACCGACAGAAAATAACCGCTCATGTCGTCGGGCCCGGCGTGCAAGGCCGACGCCACGCGGGAAGCTGCTGCGGAACGATGGTGGCCGTCGGCGATATAGATAGCCTCCATGCGGTCAAATCCAGCCGTAAGCTGGCCTATCACAGCCTGGTCTTTCACCACCCAAAGCGTATGACCTATGCCATCATCTGCCTTGAGATCATACTCCGGCGGATTCGTGGTCACGGACTCAATAAGTTGATCTATCCCGGTCTGCGACTTGTAGGCCAGCAACACCGGGCCCGTCTGTGCATTCAGCGCCTGGATCTGATGCACTCGGTCATCTTCCTTGGCCGGGCGTGTGAATTCGTGCTTGCGAATACGGTTGATGTCGTAGTCGGCGACCGAAGCCACCGCCACCAGGCCGGTTTGCGTATGGTCCCCCATGGTCAGGCGATAGACGTAGTAACAGGCTTGATCATCCCGTTGCAGAATCCCCTGCTCGACCATGGCCCGAAGATTCACAGCAGCCCTGGCGTACACCGATGCATCATAGGGATCGGTAGTTTCGGGCAAATCAATCTCCGCCTTGGAGATGTGTAAAAAACTCCAGGGACGGCCGGCCGCACGCTGCCGCGCCTCTGCGCTGTTTAACACGTCGTACGGTGGTGCGATGACATCCTCGGCACGCTCGGGCACCGGGCGCAGACCGGCAAAAGGTCGAATCAGGGGCATGTTTCTATCCTGGCAGAATTTCAACAGCCGGCTATTCTACCCGCCCACGGCCGCCGGCGCACTGCCTGCCCCTGACAGTCACTCGCTGAACAGACGATCCACCCGCTGTAAACCGCGCGGCAGTTTTTTGCCTTTGCGGCCCCGATCACCCCGGTAAGTCTCCAGATCACCGGCTTTCAGTCTCAGGTGCCGTTTACCCGCATGTAATACCAGGCTGGCGTCCACCGCTACACTGGCTATTCCCACCATGTATTCCTCCCGGCTGGCCAGTTTCCTGGTGTTGACACCCTGGATCTTGATACCTTTACCGCGATTAAGCCGCGGAATTTCCGCCGCGGGGATCACCAGCATTTGCCCCTGCGCATTGACCGCCGTCACCTGGTCGGTGTCCGGATCGGTCACCGCGGCGGGAGGCAGCACGCGTGCATTTTTCGGTACTGACAGCACCGATTTACCCGCTTTGGTGCGCGACATCAGATCCCCCAGCCGGACCACAAAACCGTAACCGGCATCACTGGCCAACAAATACAGCCTGTCCGGATCACCCGCCAGCACACCGACGAAGCGCGCCCCGTCCGGTGGACTGAAGCGCCCGGTCAGGGGTTCACCCTGACCGCGTGCCGACGGCAGACTGTGCGCAGCCAGGGTATAGGCTCGCCCGGTGGAATCCAGGAACACCACTTGCTGGTTACTGCGCCCCAAAGCAGACGCCCTGAAACCATCTCCCGCTTTATAGCTGAGACTCTGCGGGTCAATTTCATGACCTTTGGCGGACCGCACCCAGCCTTTTTCGGATAACACGACCGTCACCGGTTCGCTGGGCAGCAGTGCATTTTCGTTCATTGCCTGGGCAGGCGCACGCTCCACCAGTCTTGAACGCCGCTTATCGCCATAGGTTTCTGTATCAGAGGTAATTTCCTTTTTCACCAGGGTGCGCAAACGGCGCTTGGAGGAGAGGATTTTTTCCAGCTCAGCGCGCTCTTCATCCAGGTCTCCCTGCTCACCACGGATTTTCATTTCCTCGAGTCTGGCAAGATGCCGCAATTTCAAATCCAGGATGGCATCTGCCTGACGCTCGCTGAGTTCGAAACGTTTCATCAACACCGGCCGGGGCTCATCCTCGCTACGGATAATGGCTATCACCTCGTCGATATTGAGATAAGCCACCAGCAGACCGTCCAGGATATGCAAGCGGTCCAGCACTTTGTCGAGGCGGTACTGCAAACGGCGGGTGACTGTATCAATGCGGTATTGCAGCCATTCCTTGAGTATGGTGCGCAGGTTTTTGACCGCCGGACGACCGTCCAGGCCAATCATGTTCAGATTGACCCGGTAGCTGCGCTCAAGATCCGTGCTCGCAAACAGATGCGACATCAGCATTTCCGTATCGATGCGATTGGAACGCGGCACGATCACCAGGCGGGTGGGATTTTCATGATCGGACTCATCCCGTAAATCGGCCACCATCGGCAGTTTTCTGGCCGCCATCTGTGCGGCGATCTGTTCCAGCACCTTGTTACCGGAAACCTGATAGGGCAGTTCGGTAACAACAATATCACCGTTTTCCCGTTCAAAACGCGCACGAATCCGCACACCGCCATTGCCGGTTTGATAAGCACGAACAAGATCTTCACGAGGCGTAATCACCTCACCACCGGTCGGAAAATCCGGTCCCTGCAGGTGCTCACAAAGCTCGTCAACCGTCGCTTTGGGATTGTCCAGCAGGTGTATGGTAGCCGCGGACACCTCACGCAGGTTATGCGGTGGAATATCGGTCGCCATGCCCACCGCAATGCCGGTAGCACCATTGAGCAGCACGGTCGGCAGGCGTGCCGGCAGCAGGATGGGTTCTTTCAGCGTGCCGTCAAAATTGGCCTTCCAGTCAACCGTACCTTCGCCCACTTCCGACAATAATATTTCGGCAAAAGCGGCCAGGCGCGCTTCGGTATAGCGCATGGCTGCAAAGGACTTGGGATCATCCGGCGCCCCCCAGTTACCCTGACCATCAACCAGCGGATAACGAAACGAGAACGCCTGCGCCATGTGTACCATGGCTTCATAACAGGCGGAATCACCGTGCGGATGGAATTTACCCAGCACATCACCGACGGTGCGCGCCGATTTCTTGAACTTTGCCCGCGCTGACAGCCCGAGCTCAGACATGGCGTAAACGATACGCCTTTGTACCGGCTTCAAACCGTCGCCGATGTGAGGCAAAGCACGATCGAGAATCACATACATGGAATAATCCAGGTACGCCTTTTCGGTAAAGCTGTGCAGCGGGAGCGTTTCTAAGTTTTCAAAGCTGGTGTCGGTAGCCATGCCTGTTCCGTAGCCGTTGTAAAACAGAGCTATTGTACAGAGCAGCAATACGTGTGGTCCAACCGGTTTTTACTGATACCCGGACCTCTTCCAGGCAGCACGTCTCACTGCGACTGATACAAAGGTCAGCTTCGCAGCAATGGCCACTCATCGGTGATATCGATCAATTCGCCGTAGCCAACCAGAGAATGCGCAAGATCGGATAGTTTGATGGCACGATGCTTTGACTGGGATCTCAGCGAATCCACCATCTTGTCCAGCGTCTTTTCATCCATAGGCTGTGTGAAGGTCGATACAATCCTGATACAACGCCAGTCCGGCTGACGGGTGAACTTCGCCAGAAAAGCCTCACGCCGGGCATCAGTGGGAAAATCCAGGTCGGTTGCAGCATGAATTAAAGCCTCCCCAGTCAGCTTGTCGCACTCCTTATACAGGTACATATCGAGCTCGAACGGCGTGGGCTCATCATCGGAATTACTGCTTTGCCTCAGCAGTATCTGTACGGCATCGTACAAAGCCCTGACAACGCGGCGTTCATTCAGACAACGGAAATCAACGGCGCCGCCGGGATTGGAAAAATAGTCCAGCAGGGAACCAGACGACTCAGGAACACCCACAAACTGCAAATGTGCTCCGCCCTCACTGTTACACGCCAGGAAAAAAGGCACGGTCGGGGTATTGGCGGCCAGCAGGGCTTCGTAGACTCTTGACGTCGTCGCGCCCCAGATATCACCGATATCGATTCCCAGTTTGTGCTGATTTCTGGCAATCAGTTCGTCAAAAAACTCTTTGAGCCCTTTACGCTTACCGGCAAGGATCCGCTCCAGCATCAATACCGTACCTTCTTCCCCGTCACGGGTCTGCACCACACGATAAGGGATATCCATGAGATTGGTACCGGACTTCTTCGGCTGCAGAGACACCAGACCTACTTTGACGCGGGCGCTCTTTTTTACCTCAACACACTTTTCCAGCTGGATGCGCATACCACGAGTCGAAATATCTTTGGAAAGCCCTGCATAGACCTGGCCGCCAATGCTGACATCCACCCTGGTTTCCGCCAGATATCGGTCTTCCCGGCGTCGCTCCACGTAACCAAACCGAATCAGTTCGGGGCGCAGATTCCCGGGCGGAACGGCAAGTTTATCCTTGACCGTGCCACTGGCAAGACAACGGTATTCGCTCCCCACCCAGGCAGCCAGTTCGCCTCTCCCTGCCGCGAAGCCGCCAGGCCTTCCGGTCAGCTGCTGAAAGGCCTGCGTCATATCGATGATACAACCGACTAAACACATTTTCTGCAGGCGTTCACGCAACTCGACCATCTGTGTCTCGGACTTGTACCGCAAACGTTGCGACACCTCGTCTAACTTCTGTTCGGATACGGAAACGGCGGGTACCTGGCTGACCTGGACCTTGACGACACAGTGATCCGGCTGTCCCATGGTGTAGCTGACCATGTCCCGAAAGGCATCGCGGGAGGAAAATTCGAAATCAGCCGCCGAATGAATCCGCATGCACTGATCCTGTTCACCGCGCTGTCGGTACATCGCCATAACAAACGAGCGTTTCTGCCGCAGTTGCTGAAGGCGATGTGGCAAACATATCGGCGTAAAATTGTAGTTATCAGTATCAGTGCAGAAAAAACGCGTCAGGTACGAGTTACCCTCACTCATCGCAACAGCCCGAACGCGCAGGTCGGAGACATCATGCTGTTCAACATAAAATGGTATCTGCGTCGCGCTTTGTGCGTAGCAGCGCTCGTAGTACCAGCTCAATAGGGACTGGTACTCATCATTAGCATCCAGTTTGTAATCGCGTTGATATCGCTCGATAAAAGCTTCCAGAAACCCCGAAAAACCGGCTGGTATATCGGGATCTGATCGCTGCAGACACAGCACTGTCTCCGTATTACGTTTCTCACTGCTGACAATTCTGTAGGCGATGTGCATTACATCGATTTTGCCCGCCTCATTCTCGAGTCCCGGATAGGAAAGCAGCACCTCCTGATCCCGTTTAAACGCTATCAGGCCCTTGACATGGACCCGCACACCCGACACCGAAATATCGCCGGTAATACCATTGACGCTGAAATTGCCACGCTGCAGAACCACCGCGCAGGCGTAACGGAGACGTGGATGGCTGCGTCTTCGAAAATAACCCAACGGCAGTAGATCCGGATTATCGACCCGTGCAGCCGCTGCATCACGTTCGCTCAGCCCTCTTTTCCGATTGCTGCCATCAGCCCCCCCGGACGCCACTGCGCGGCTTCCTTCCCGGCGCCGCTGCCCGACTTCACCACGCGGTCTTTCCGACTCTTCAGGCAGCGTCTGCTGATCCTGGAGTGTACGGGCGCACCCCATGATTGCCTCAAAGGTGCCAACGGTATAAACACCGTTATGCTGCCTTAAACCCTGCTCGAATAGCTGGAAGGAGAGATCGTCCAGGTAGTGAACCCGGTCATTAAAGGCATAGCGGTGGCACTCACCAGCCACACGACCACGCATATCAATAGTCTGAAAACAGGGTCGTGTCAGTCGCGATTCTTCTACGCGCTGCAGAAAACGGCCGGTATCGGAGCTTTCGACAACGATTTCGGTGATCAGCTCCTTGTCGTCGGAACCGACACCGGATCGTTTGAAATGTTTGACGACGATTTCGCCCATAGTCCCTTGCTGTGCTGCCGGCGAGTCTTGACAACCGCCCTTGGCACAACAGCCATCCTGCCAGGCCACTCTGATTTAAAATATCAATGAGTTATAAGGCACCAGCGAAACGGCTGGCAATCCCGGCCTATATATCGGCAAGATTACCTTTTCTCTCCAGCCAGTTTCGACGGTCGGATGAGCGGTTTTTAGCGAGCAGTAAGTCGAGAATTTTATGGCTGTTATCGCCAGCCTCGACGGTCAGTTGTACCAGTCGGCGGGTATCCGGATCAATCGTCGTTTCGCGCAACTGCAGGGGATTCATTTCGCCCAGACCCTTAAAGCGCTGCACATTGACCTTTCCCTTGATATTCTCAGCGGCAATCCGGTCCAGTATGCCCTGCTGTTCCGCATCGTCGAGCGCGTAAAACACCTGCTTCCCGACATCAATACGGTACAGCGGCGGCATGGCAACATAGACATGACCGGCCTCCACCAGGGGCCGGAAATGCCTCAGGAACAAGGCGCACAACAGTGTCGCTATGTGGGCGCCATCAGAATCGGCGTCAGCCAATATGCAGATCTTGCCATAACGCAGATTCTTAAGCTCGAGCGAGCCCGGCTCAACGCCGATGGCCAAGGCAATATCGTGCACCGTCGTTGAGGCCAGGACTTCGGAAGGATCCACCTCCCAGGTATTCAGGATCTTGCCGCGCAAAGGCATGATGGCCTGATATTCCCGGTCACGGGCCTGTTTGGCTGATCCGCCGGCGGAATCCCCTTCCACCAGGAACAATTCAGCCCGTTGCAGATCAGTACTGGCGCAATCGGCCAGCTTGCCCGGCAAGGCGGGACCACTGGTGACCTTCTTGCGGACAACCTTCTTTCCGGCCCGCTGGCGGCTTTGCGCGTTCTGGATAGCCAGCTGGGCGATCTGCTCACCGGCGTCGGTATGCTGATTCAACCAGAGGCTGAAGGCATCCTTGACCACACCGGAAACGAAGGCTGCACATTCACGCGAAGACAGTCGCTCCTTGGTCTGCCCGGAAAACTGCGGATCGAGGAGTTTTACAGACAGAATATAGGCACAACGCTCCCAGACGTCGTCCGGGGTTATCTTGATGCCGCGCGGCAACAGGCTGCGAAATTCGCAGAATTCACGTATCGCCTCGGTCAGTCCGGTACGCAACCCGTTGACGTGGGTGCCACCCTGCGATGTGGGGATCAGATTTACGTAACTTTCGTTAACCAGTTCGCCGGCTTCCGGCAACCACACCAGTGCCCATTCCGCCGCCTCGGCATTGCCTTCAAAATCGCCGACGAAAGGCTCCTGCGGGATACTGACCACATCGCCCAGGGTATCGACGAGGTAATCACGCAAGCCGTCCTCATAATGCCAGGATTCCTTCTCAGCACTTTTCTCATCGGACAGGATAACTTCGAGACCCGGACATAACACCGCCTTGGCGCGCAAAACATGTTTCAAGCGCGCCAGCGAGAACCTGGCGGAATCGAAAAAGCGGGGGTCCGGCCAGAAGCGTACCGTGGTACCGGTATTCTGTCTGCCGACCTTGCCAACCTCGTCCAGCCCGGCGGTTTTTTCACCATTTCGGAACGCCAGGTTGTATTCTTTGCCACCGCGCCGCACCCAGACTTCCAGCTGACTGGACAAGGCGTTGACGACAGAAACGCCTACCCCGTGCAGGCCGCCGGAAAACCGGTAGTTGTCGCTGGAGAATTTTCCACCGGCATGCAGCCGGGTGAGGATCACTTCTGCGCCGGAAACCCCTTCCTCGGGGTGTATATCCACCGGCATACCGCGACCGTTGTCAGTTACCTGCAGGGAACCATCCTTGAAAAGCGTGACTTCGATTTTGCTGGCGTACCCCGAGACGGCTTCGTCGACACTGTTATCGACCACTTCCTGAGCAAGGTGATTGGGACGGGTGGTATCAGTATACATACCGGGGCGTTTTCGCACCGGGTCAAGTCCGCTTAAGACTTCAATCGAAGCGGCATCGTAGTTACTGGCCATGGCAAATCAAGAATCCGGAGTAT
>JBDNAP010000540.1:0-4423 GCA_039768325.1 Thiogranum sp. | reverse complement strand
TACACGGTCAGCCGGAAGACATCACCATCCTGGCCGGCATGGCGGGGCGGGCATCAGGGCGCAACAGGCAAGAACAGGCCGCTGGTGCACAGAGTATCTCGGTGCCGGTCGCTGCGGTATTCACCCCGGACACCGAAGAGCAGAACTATGTCTGGGTGATCGACGAACAGAGCGGGCAGGTAGCACGCCGCGCGGTGACTGCCGGGGCCCTGGTACCGACCGGTATCGAGATCCGGCAAGGGCTTGAAAGCGGCGAATGGATAGCGATCGCCGGTGTGCATTCCTTGCAGGAGGGTCAGAGGGTCAGACTCCTGAAGAACGGCGGGGAGTGAGTCATGAGTCTTGCAGCGCTTGCGATTGAAAAACGCGCCATTACCTGGTTCGCTACCTTTATCCTGATTGCCGGCGGTATTTTCAGTTATTTTCAGCTGGGGCAACTCGAGGATCCCGAGTTTACCGTAAAGACGGCGGCCATTATCACCAGCTACCCCGGCGCCAGTGCCGAACAGGTGGAGCTCGAAGTCACCGACCGCATCGAGACCAAGCTGCAGGAGATGGCGGAGCTGAAGAATGTCTATTCCAGTTCACGCCCCGGCCTTTCAATTATCAAGGTCGATATCAAGAACGAGTACTGGTCTGACCGTCTGCCCCAGGTCTGGGACATCCTGCGCAAGAAGATCAGCGACATGGAAGACAGCCTGCCCCCCGGCGCCGGCACACCGGTGGTCAACGACGACTTCGGCTATGTGTTCGGCTTCATGCTGGCGGTTACCGGTGACGGTTACAGCTACGGGCAACTGGAGACCTACGTCAAGAACATCCGCAAGGAATTAAGCCTGGTGCCGGGCGTGGCCCGCATCGATTTCTGGGGCGTTCAGGACAAGCGGGTCTATATCGATATTGCCGAGACCCAGGCCTCGCAGCTGGGCATCACCAAGCAGGACCTGGTACGCACCCTGCGCAACCAGAACAAAGTGGTCGACGCCGGGCACGCCGATCTGCAGGACCAGCGTTTTCGCATCGCGCCAAGCGGCGAATTCACCTCGCCGGAAGAGATCGGCGAGCTGGCAGTGGCCGGTTCCATGTACAGCGAAGCGGCGGAATTCATGCGTTTGCAGCGGCGCCCGCAGGGTGAAGGCCAGATTTTGCGTATTCGCGATATCGGTACCGTCAACAGCGGTTATATCGATCCGCCGCAGCAGTTGATGCGTTTCAACGGACAGCCCGGCATCGTTCTGGCGCTGGCGCCGTTGCCCGGCGTGAATGCCGTGCAAATGGGACGTGCGGTTGATCAGCGCCTCGACGAACTGCTCGAAATACTCCCCGTGGGAATCGAGATCAACAAGATTTCCTGGCAGTCGGAGGTGGTCGATGAGTCGGTGAAAGCCTTCATGATCAACCTGGCGGAGGCCATTCTTATCGTCCTGCTGGTGCTGGCCGCCACCATGGGGATCCGTGTCGGTGTGTTGATCGGTGTCAGTGGGCTGGTCTTCCCTATCCTTGGCACCTTCATGGTCATGGCTTCCAGCGGCGTCGATCTGCAGCGCGTATCCCTGGGTGCCCTGATCATCGCCATGGGCATGATGGTGGACAATGCCATCGTGGTGGTGGACGGTTTCCTTATACGCCTGCAAAAGGGTATGGACCGTACCAGGGCCGCCATCGAAGCGGCCAGCGTTCCGGCCTGGCCGTTGCTGGGTGCGACCATTGTGGCGGCAATGGCCTTTTATCCCATCTATGCCTCGACCTACGACACCGGTGAATATGCCGGCAGCCTGTTCACCACGGTTGCGACCTCGCTGTTGTTCAGCTGGGTTCTGTCGGTGACGGTGACACCGCTGATGTGTATCAGGTTTCTGCCGGATCCGAAGCGTAAGGAGGGTGACTCATCGGACCCCTACGACACCTCCCTGTACAAGCGGTTTCGCAGCCTGCTCGCGGCGGCGATACGTCACCGGGGCGCCTTTCTGGCTTCCCTGGTGGCCCTGCTGGTGGTGGCCGTGTGGGGCTTTCGTTTTGTGCCACAGATGTATTTCCCGGATTCCTCGCGCACCCAGTTCATGATCGATTACTGGATGGCGCAGGGCACGCGCATTGAAGAGGTGTCGGACAATCTGGTCAAGCTCGAGAAGGAGTTGCAGGCGCAGGCCGGTGTCGAGAGTGTCAGCGCCTTTATCGGCGGCGGTCCGCCACGCTTTTACCTGCCGGTCGATCCCGAAGACAGCTATGCTTCCTACGGCCAGTTGATCGTCGATACGCAGACGCTGAAGGACGTCGACACCGTGATGGCCCATATTGAACCCTGGGCACAGGAAAACATGCCCGAGGCCTTGATGGTGAGGGTACGCAAATACGGCGTGGGCGCTTTCGACGACTGGAAAATCGAAGCGCGCTTCAGCGGACCCGCAGAAGCAGATCCGAAGGTACTGCGTGAATTGGCCGAGCAGGGCATGGCGATTCTCAGGGCTACGTCGATGGCAAAGGATGTCAGTACCGACTGGCGACAGAAGGTGCGCCGGCTGGTACCGGAGTACAACCAGGAACGCGGACGCTGGGCCGGGGTGACGCGCGATGAAATCGCCAGCGCCACCAAACGGGCCTACGACGGTGTGCCGGTGGGGCAGTATCGTGAGGGTGACGACCTGATTCCGATTGTTATCCGCCATCCGCAGCTGGAGCGTCAACGGGCGGCTGTGGAATTGGATGTGTTGCAGGTGATGCCGAACCTGTCGACCGAAACCGTTCCCCTGTCCCAGGTCACGGACGGCATAAACATCGAGTGGGAAGAACCGCTGATCTGGCGTTGGGATCGCCGCCGTGCCATCACTGTGCAGAGCTCCGTGGACGGGGTCACGGCACCGACGCTGCGAGCGGCCATCCTGGCCGACTTCGAAGCCATCGAACTGCCGCCCGGCTATACGCTGGAATGGGATGGCGAATACAAAAGCTCCAGGGAATCGCAGGAGGCACTGATTCCCGGTATTGTACCGACCGTGGTCATCATGATGTTCATCATCGTGGTCCTGTTCAATGCCTTTCGGCCACCGGCCATTATCTTTGCGGTGATTCCGTTCGTGTTGATCGGCATCACTTTTGGCCTGATGGTGACCCAGGTACCGTTCGGTTTCATCGCCCTGCTGGGTGCCATGAGCCTGTCCGGCATGATGATCAAGAACGCGGTGGTGTTGCTCGATCAGGTCAACCTGAATCTTAACGAGGGCATGTCGATGTACCAGGCGGTCGTGGAAGCGGCCGTGTCCCGTCTTCGACCGGTGATTAACGCGGCCGCGACCACGGTGTTCGGCATGGCGCCCCTGCTGCAGGATGTGTTCTGGATTTCGATGGCGGTTACCATCATGTTCGGCCTTGCCTTCGGTACCATACTGACCATGCTGCTGGTGCCGGTGCTGTATGCGACGCTGTATCGCATTCCGGCGGAGGAGGCGTAGGGGGGTGCTCAGATCCGTGCTGTGTCGCCGTCAGGGAACCGCCGCTGCGGTATGCGAACCCGAAACAGGGGTGCATCCACCCATCTGCAGGAGCGGTCTTTTCAGGTCCAACCGTTAACGGGGGCCGGCTGCGATAAACGCATCAATTATCCGCATCTGTATAATGCGAATCCTTCCAAACCAGGTCCGAAACACAACATGATAAAAATCGCAGACCTCATGCAGAGTAGCGGCGTCGCTTTCGGCACCAGCGGTGCCCGTGGCACGGTCGAAGCCCTGAGTAACCCGGTGTGTTACGCCTATACCCGCGCATTTCTCCAGGCCATGCAGGGCGAGGGTATTGTCCAGTCAGGATCAGAAGTGATTCTGGCGGGTGACCTGAGAGCGAGTACACCGCGGATACTGGCCGCGGTGGCGCGTGCCGTCGCGGATGGCGGCTATCGGGTCAGCTTTGCCGGAATGATTCCGGCACCGGCGCTGGCATTCCATGCCATGCAGCGGGGTGTTCCCTCCATCATGGTGACCGGCAGCCACATCCCGGATGACCGCAACGGTATCAAGTTCAACCGTCCGGACGGCGAAATTCTCAAACGGGATGAAGCGCGCATACGCGAACAGATCATCACCCTGCCGGAACCTTTTCCCGAGATCGCCGCAAGCGAACTGCCGGCAATCGATTCAGCTGCCGGCGAAGCGTACGTCCGGCGTTATACACAGTTTCTGCCGGATAGTTGCCTGAAAGCACTAAAGGTGGGTGTATATGAACACTCCGGCGTGGGGCGTGACCTGCTGGGTCTGATTCTGCAGCGACTCGGCGCGGCGGTGACGCCATTGGCACGATCCGACCGCTTTATCCCGGTCGACACCGAGGCTGTTCGCGAAGAAGATATCCGGCTCGCACGGCAGTGGGCCGGCGAGCAGGGTTTCGATGCTATTGTTTCCACCGACGGCGACGCTGACCGGCCGCTGATCGC
>JBDNAP010000539.1:0-7608 GCA_039768325.1 Thiogranum sp. | reverse complement strand
TGCCGAGACCGGGAATACCGAAGAAGGACTCCATGATCAGACTGCCCATAAAGAGCGTGGGAAGCACGACAACGACACCTGTCAGAATCGGCACCATGGCATTTTTCAGAACGTGCCTGAACAGCAAGCGGACTTCCGGCAGTCCTTTGGCACGCGCTGTACGCACATAATCCCGGTTCATTTCCTCGAGGAAGATGGTGCGATACCAGCGGCTGCTGGAACCAATACCGGCGAATACTCCGATTGCAACCGGCAGCAGGACAAACCGCCAGGCCTGCCAGCCTGGTTCAAAGCCTGATACCGGCACCAGGTGCAGGACTTTACTGAAAACGTACTGACCGGCGATAATATAAAACAGACCGGAAATGGACATCAGAATGACACACAGGGTCACCCCCGAAATATCCAGGTAAGTGCCGCGGAAGAATGCCAGCAGCATGGCAAAACTGATGTACACCAGCAGACCGATCAGGAAAGTCGGCAGGGCGATAGCCAGACTGGGCCACATGCGCTTGCTGATATCATGGCCGATATTTCTGCCGGCATCGGAGGAACCGAATTCGAAAGCAAACAGGCGAACTGATTTGTCGAAGAAAATGGTATTCGTCACCCGGTCGGCACCGTCTGCCTCCCCGTTAAAGAGTAAGGGTCGATCGTAGCCGCGTTCGGCTTTCCATTTCTCGATAGCATCGGCTGTTACACGTTTCATACCGAGGTGCATACGCGCCATATCGTCTGGCGTATTGACGACAAAGAACAACACGAAAGTTATCAGGTTTACACCGATTAAAATGGGGATGGCATACAGAGCCCTGCGTATGACATAGGCAAACATCAGTATTCCAGATCCCGAGCCCGCTGATTCTCGTAGCGCCGATAACCGATGACCGCCGGAAGCACAGATGCAATCAGGATCAGCATTATCATACCGAGCGGCCAGATGACGGGTTGATTCCATGCTTCGCGCTGCTGTTCGCGCAAAGCTGGCTCGATGCGCCGGTATTTGAGTGTATTGTTCGCCATCAGATTGGATTTGGCATTGTGGTACCAGTCGTGGAACAACACGAACTGCTTGGGATGAAACCCGAATACCCAGGGTGCATCGTGGCGTAGGATTTCAACCATGTGGTCGATCACTTTCTGACGCTGCGGCCCGTTTTCCATATTTTTCATCTGCTCGAACAGGCGGTCAAATTCAGCGTTGCTGTAGTTGGCCGCATTCTCGCCACTATGTTCGACTTTGGAGTGCTTGCCATACAGCAGGAAAAGAAAATTTTCCGCATCCGGGTAATCCGCATTCCACCCCCACTGGAAAATCTGTGCTGTACCCTTGAGCATTTTGTCTTGAAAACGGTTGTAGTCCGTATTACGAACCTGCAGCTGAATGTCGAGTTTGGCAAACTGTTTGCGGATCCAGTCCAGACGCGCCGAGTCATCCGGTCCTCCACCGGTGGTATCGAAGTACAATGCCAGCGGTTTTCCGGTCTTGATATCCCTGCCCTCCGGATAACCCGCTTCCGCCAGCAAACGCCTGGCCTCAGCGATCGGTTTACGTTGCGGGCCATATGGCGTCCAGTCATAGACATGTGGATTAATGCCCTGCCTGCCCTCTACATGACCGAAAATTCCGGGTGGCAAAGGACTCTGCGCCGGGATGCCACGGCCGTTGGCAAAGATGGATACATACTCTTCGTAGTCCATGGCAATGGAAATCGCCCTGCGCAGCAGACGCGCCCGTTCGCTGTCCCCACCGACCACCGGATCGAGCATATTAAAGCCCATGTAGGAAATCGAGCTGGATACCGCTGTGTTCAGGTGAATCCCCTTTGCCTTCAACTCCGGCGTCAGCGATATATCTCCGCCTGATGCGATCTGGATCGCCTGATCAAAGCTGTCCGAACTCACGCCGGAGGCGTCGTAGTAACCCTGCAGAAACTTGTTCCAGGTAGGAATGGCTTCCTTCTCCAGACTGTAGATCACTTTATCGATCATCGGCAACTGACGTCCGGCATCGTCCAGGTAACCCCGCTCTGCGTCGCCGCTTTCACCCTCCAGCGGGTAGCGTTCGCCGTGATATTCAGGGTTACGCTCCATGACCATCTGCCGGTTGGGATTATTGACTGTCAGCATATAGGGACCCGTTCCGACCGGATACCAGTCCAGGCTGATGTTGCGTTCCTTCATATCCGGTTGAGAGTAAAAAACATCGGCCTCCCAGGGCACCGGTGCAAAGAAAGGCATCGCCAGCCAATAGAGGAACTGCGGATATTTACCACGAACCCTTATACGATACCGATAACGGTCCAGAACTTCGGCGCCGGTCAGCGGATAATCGCGGAGATCCAGAGACGCTGTAGCGGACTGCCCTGCACTTTTTTGTTCAATGGCCTGCTTCAGCGTCGCCGCATAGTCATCCAGGCCCACGATATAGTCAGACATCAAACCAAATATCGGTGAATGCAGACGCGGGTGTGCCAGGCGCTTTATCTGAAAAACATAATCTTCGGCGACCAACTCACGACTACCGTTTTCCCGAAAATCAGACAGTGTCTTCACCGTTTCAAGATCCTGTTCACTCAAGGCATGGTAGAGGAACTGTCCCTGTTCGTCCCTGGCAAAAGCAGGGTGAGGCTGATAGTGGATACCCGGCTGTATTTCTATATCATAGATGCTGTAGGCAATTTCATCGGCCGAGGCATCATCGGGCAGACGCTGCCCCTGATCGTCCAGGTAATAGGGCACAGGAATTGCGGTAACAGTGGCCGGCTCTAACTGGTACGGCCGTTTCAGGAAATGGTATTGCAGGGGTGGTTCATAGATCTGTCCGGTAAACACCACTTCATTGGAACTGTAGGACTGCGCCGGGTCGAGATGCTTGGGCCTCTCACTGAAGGAAGAATAAAGAATATTCTGGCCCGCCTGACCGGGCGGATAGGGGCTGTTCCAGGCCTGATCGCTGCATGCGGAGACCGCAAGTCCCGCCAGGATGAAAAGCATCCATCCGACCAACAGTTTCGGGTGTCTGAACAACGGTTCTGGCGCTGGCATGAAGCTGCATTATAGGGGCCGTGCCTGGAGATTCACAGGCCCTTCCAGTATCGGCCTTTTTCCGGTACCTTATCGACCTGGATCATCAAACAAAGGTCAGAGGCAGCTATGGGATTTCTCAGCGGCAAACGCGCACTCATCGTCGGACTCGCCAGCAACCGATCCATCGCCTGGGGTATCGCCAAGGCCATGCAGCGGCAAGGTGCCGAACTCGCCTTTACCTACCAGAACGACAAGCTGCACGACCGCGTGGCAAAAATGGCCGGAGAATGCGGAACAGAGATCACCGTGCCTTGCGATGTCTCCAACGACGAAGAAATCGATGCCGTGTTTGACCATCTGGACAATTACTGGGATCACCTCGATATCATTGTCCACTCGGTCGCCTTCGCCCCGCGCACCGAACTGGAAGGAGATTATCTCGAAACGGTCAGCCGAGAGGGATTCCGTGTCGCACACGAAATCAGCTCCTACAGTTTTTCGGCGCTGGCCAAAGCCGGCTGCCGCATGATGGAAGGCCGCGATGGCGCACTGTTGACACTGAGCTATTACGGCGCCGAAAAGGCCATGCCCAATTACAATATCATGGGCCTGGCAAAGGCCAGTCTGGAAGCCAACGTACGCTATATGGCTCAAAGCCTGGGGCCGGATGGTATTCGCGTCAATGCCATATCTGCAGGCCCGATTAAAACACTGGCGGCGGCGGGAATCAGTAACTTCCGCAAGATGCTGGAACTTATGGAACGTTCATCCCCCTTGCGCCGAAATATAACCATTGAGGAAGTCGGTAATACGGCAGCTTTCCTGTGTTCGGATCTTGCTTCGGGTATTACCGGCGAGGTGACCTATGTAGACGCCGGCTATAACATCACCGGCATGCCGCCGCTGGAGGAATGAAGCTTAAGGCGCCGCTCCTGCCGGTCTGGCTTTCAGCACATTCTGCTCACCTTCTGTTCTGGCGATCAGCACGGCACCACAGGAATCGCTGAATACATTCACCGATGTCCTGAACATATCCAGAATCCTGTCCACCGCCAGTATCAATCCGATCGCTTCAGCCGGAAGCCCGATGCTGGCCAGAATTATGGTAATAGCCACCAGGCTGGCCGCCGGTATGCCGGCAACACCGATCGATGTAAGCAGCGCCACCAGTACAATGGTGAACTGGGTTACAAAACTCAGCTCCAGACCATAGGCCTGCGCGATAAATATCGCCGCGACACACTCGTACAAGGCTGTGCCGTCCATGTTGACTGTTGCGCCCAAGGGCAATACAAAACTGGAAGTACGATTGGAGACCCCGGCATTGTCGCGGACACATTCCATGGTAAGCGGTAATGTCGCCGATGATGACGCTGTCGAAAACGCCGTCAGCAGGGCCGGCATCATGGCGTTGAAATGCGCCAGAGGATTGACTCTCGCCACCAGCACAAGCAATAGCGGTAAGGTGACTGCCACGTGTACGAACAACGCCAGCAGTACACTCAGGGTGAATGTGCCAAGTGAGACGGCCAGATCATCGAGTTGCTCCGGACCAATGCCGGCGACTGTTTTCGCCACCAGACCGAACACACCTAACGGCGCGAACTTCATGATCAGATCGGTGATACCCATCATAACGTCGGCAACACCCTGCCAGAATCGGCTAAGCAGGCTGCCGGATTCCTTGTCGATGCGTGTCATAAAAAAACCGAACAACAGGCTGAAAAAAATCAAGCCCAGCATCTGGCCCTCGGCGGCAGCCAACACGATATTCGGCGGCACCATACTCAGGAAAACACCGCTTAGATCGGATGCAGAACGCCCCTGCACTTTTTCCGCCACCTGGGCGACAGCTTCCTGACTGAGCCCAAGGACTTCGCGTGCCGGTTCACCGTTGATAATCCCCGGATTCAGGATATTCACGAACAACAACCCGGTCAGAATCGCCAACAGACTGGTAGTCATATAAAACAACAGGGTCTTGCCACCCAGCCGCCCGAGCCCCTGTGAACCGCCGACACCCGAAACACCGGTAATAATCGACGCGATGATCAAAGGCACGATAATCATTTTCAATGCGTTCATGAACAAGGCGCCAATGAACACATAGACGGCATAGAGCTTTATGCCCAGCACGCTACCCTCGGTACCGCTCAGATGCCCGGCAATAACCGCCAGAAGAAGTGCAATGAGAATCTGCCAGTGGAGCTTGAGCTTCATTTTAATACCACATTGCCTTTGCCATCCCGGGCCGATCAGAACTTTAACCGCGAAGAAGTTTATTCACTAATTCCAGGGTGCCCTGCCTGGCGCACAGTGCATCCCGCGAGCTCAGGCCGGTTAAGTTACACACCGCCCCGGTAATCACTCACTTTCTTCGTCTTTCGGAATCAGGATATCCGCGCGCGCGCGTAAATCCTCGGTCAGGGCCGAAACCACCACAGAGCGACGCATATTTTCCAGTCCACGTTCAAGTTGGCTGCGGGTAGCTTCCTCCATGGCAGCCGGATCTGCGTCACTTACCCCCGCCAAATGCACAACAGCATAATCGCCGTTGCCCAGCTTAAAGCCTTTATATACACTCTCGTCCCCCTGCGGCCTGCTGAGTCTGAATACCTCGCGTACGACATCAGCATTGTGTTCCTCTGCCTTTGCACGGGTAACACCGTCGGCCTTATGGGATGTAATGTAATCCGGGCCGCTCAGATCTTCCATCAGGCCTCCCTGCTCAAGCTGTTGCACTAATTCTTCGCCCTTGGCCATAGCCAGCTCCACAGCCTGCTGTTGCCGGAGCTCCTCGATAATCTGTTCCCTGACGGTATCAAGCGGTGTTGCCTGTGCAACTTGCCGGTCCTCGACGCGTACGACTATGACATCCTTGTCACCGACCTCAATCGGCTCGCTGTTATTTCCGGCTTCCAGCACGTCCTCACTGAATGCGATGGCCACCACTTTCGGGTATTCACCGATGCCAGTCCCGCCGGTCGCTGCCAACCAGTCACTGGTTTGCACCTCGAGGCCGAGTGCGTCTGCGGCCGCATCGAGAGAATCCGGGTTTTCATAGCTCACATCACTCAACTGCTCGAACTGTTCGTAGAACAGATCACTTAGATCACGCTGCTTCAGCCCGGCAACCAACTCTTCACGCACTTCTTCCAGTGCAGGTATTTCAGCTCCCCGCACCTCAGTAAGTTTTATGATATGAAAACCGAACTGCGTGTGAACCACTTCTGATACATCGCCGACTTCCATACTGAAAACGGTTTCCTCAAACTCCGGCACCATGGCACCACGCGCAAAAAAACCCAGATCACCTCCCTGCGCCGCTGAACCCGGATCATCGGAGTGCTGCCTGGCAAGCTCGGCAAAATCACCGCCACTACGGATTTGCTGCAGCAGATCCTCCGCTTCCGCTTTGGCCTTGTTGGTTGTTTCTTCATCCGCACCGGCAGCATGCTGAATCAGGATATGGCTGGCCTGACGTTGTTCCTGAGTGAGCAAAGATTCCTTCTTCTCTTCATAGTCGGCCAGCAGTTCTTCTTCATCCACTTGAATACTTTCGCTGAGAGCGTCACCCGTCAGACGAAGGTAGGCGAGGCGAACACGTTCCGGCGTGACAAATTTTTCACTATGTTGATCGTAGTATTGCTTAATCTGCTCATCGCTGATTTCCACGTTTTCCTTGAACGATTCGGAGGAAACAATCAAATAGGAAAAATCACGCTGTTGCTCCTGCAGGCGGTAGGCTCGATCCACTTCGTCCCGGGTCACAAACGCCGTTTGCGAGAGCCCGTTGACCAGCTGCTCGGTTTGAAGCATGCGCCTGGTTTCATATTCAAACTCTGCAGGCAATCGTCCCTGTTGACGGATCAGAGTCTGATACAGTTGCTCTGAAAATGATCCATCCTGCTGAAATGCGGGAACAGCATGAATTTTGGCGGCCAGCAACTGGTCACTGACCAACATGCCGTCATTCTGTGCAGCCTGTAACAGCAACTGTCTCTGAATCAATCCATTCAGAGCAGTTTGTTTAAGCCTCTGATCATCAATCAACGCCGGGTTGTAGGCATCGCCCAGCATCTGTTCCATTCTTGCCCGCTGTTGCTGGTAGGCCACTTGCAGCTGGCGTGGTGAAATTTCCACATCGTTGACCTTGGCAACAAATACCTGTGATTTATCCTGCAGGTATGATCCCAGACCAAACAATGCAAAGGTGATTATTATAAGGCCGATAACAATCCAGCCCAACACCCCCATGGCTCTATCGCGCATCGCTTGTAACATGATGACTTGTCCTGTTTTCTAATTAGCTGTACCCATTTTGCACCTGATAATCAGGTGCGCACAGAAAAAAAAGGGCGCCCTGCCGGGCGCCCGTTTTCTTAAGGTGGCGGAGTGGACGGGACTCGAACCCGCGACCCCCGGCGTGACAGGCCGGTATTCTAACCAGCTGAACTACCACTCCAAAACCTTGGTGGGTGCTGAGGGGATCGAACCCCCGACATTCGCCTTGTAAGGGCGACGCTCTCCCAGCTGAGCTAAGCACCCCAGGGAAGCGCGTTAGTTTACGGCATCCTT
>JBDNAP010000093.1:0-10610 GCA_039768325.1 Thiogranum sp. | reverse complement strand
GTGTGGTTGTAGACCACGTCGAGAATGACCTCGATACCGTTGGAGTGCAGACGTTTCACCATGGTCTTGAACTCGCTGATATCGCCGGTCGCCGAATAGGCCGCGTGAGGTGCAAAGTAACCGATACTGTTATAGCCCCAGTAATTGCTCAATCCGTCTTTGACCAGGTGTCGGTCGCTGATAAAGGTGTGTACCGGCATTAATTCCACCGCCGTGACGCCCAGCCGTTTCAGGTGTTCGATAACCGGTTCGGTGGCAAGACCGGCGTAGGTACCGCGGTAGGGTGGGGGTACATCGGGGTGCTGAACGGTAAATCCCTTGACGTGCAGTTCGTAGATGACGGTGTCGTGCCAGGGAATGCGCAGCGGTTGATCATCTCCCCAGGTGAAGGCGGTATCGACAACGCGTGACTTGGGCACACCGTGTGCGCTGTTACGCGCGTCGAGCAACAGGTCGCCAGCCTCGTCACCGATGGTATAGCCGAACAGTGCGTCATTCCAGCGCACACAGCCGGCGATGTCTTTGGCATACGGGTCCAGCAGCAGTTTGTTAGGATTGAAACGATGACCGTTGTGCGGGTCGCAGGGGCCGTGCACCCGGTAACCGTACAGCTGGCCGGGCCGTGCCTCGGGTAGATAACAGTGCCACACCTGGTCGGTTTTCCAGCGCATGGCAATACACGCGGTCTCACGCCGGCCGCGGCCATCGTACAGACACAGGTCGACCTTTTCGGCGTGCTCGGAAAACAGCGCAAAATTCACGCCTTCCCCGTCCCAGGTCGCGCCCAGCGGATAGGCCTGGCCGGGCCAGACGGCAGTAGCAGCCCCGTTCATTGCATCATTTTAACTGCAGCACGATACCGGCCAGCGGGGGCAGGGTGAGAGTGAGGGAAAATGGCTGGTTCATCCAGGGGGTGTCTTCTGCGACCAGCCTGTGATCTCCATTGCCCATATTGCTGCCACCGTAACAGGCGGCGTCCGAGTTGAGCACTTCGTGATATTCGCCGGCCTGCGGTACGCCGATACGATAGCCTTCGCGAGGCACCGGCGTGAGGTTGACCACGGTGATCACAAACTCCTCGTCCGCACGGCGCAGAAAACTCAGCACCGAGTTTTCCGAGTCATGGCAGTCGATCCATTCGAAGCCGGTCCAGTCGAACTCGTACCGGTAGAGCGCAGCCGAGTTCCGGTAGAAGGTATTGAGGTCCGTCACCAGACGCTTTACACCCTGGTGGAGCGGGTAATCCAGCACGTACCAGTCCAGCACCCGGGTACTGTCCCACTCCTCACCCTGCGCGAATTCCGTCCCCATGAACAGCAGTTTCTTGCCGGGATGGCAGAACATATAGGTATACAATGCGCGCAGATTGGCAAAGCGTTGCCATTCGTCGCCGGGCATTTTGTAAAGCATCGAGCCTTTGCCGTGCACCACCTCATCGTGTGAGAAGGGCAGCAGAAAGTTCTCGGTAAATGCATAGAGCATGCTGAAGGTCAGCATACCCTGGTGATAGCGGCGGTGAATGGGTTCGTTGGCCATGTAGCTCAGGGTATCGTTCATCCAGCCCATGTTCCATTTCATGTCGAAGCCCAGACCACCGGTCCAGGTGGGGCGACTGACCTGCGGCCAGGAGGTCGATTCCTCGGCAATCATCAGTATCCCCGGTTGCTCTTCGTGGACCGCTACGTTCAGTTCGCGCAGGAAGTCGAGCGCTTCGAGGTTTTCCCTGCCGCCGTAGCGGTTAGGTATCCACTCGCCTTCCTCGCGTGAATAGTCCAGATAGAGCATCGAGGCCACCGCATCGACACGCAGACCGTCGATATGCATGTCCTCCAGCCAGAACACAGCGCTGGAGAGCAGGAAGTTCTTTACTTCATTGCGGCCATAGTTGTAGATCAGTGTCGACCAGTCGAGGTGTTCACCCATGCGCGGGTCCTCGTGTTCGTACAAGGCTGTGCCGTCGAAGCGTGCCAGACCATGGGCATCCTTGGGGAAGTGGGCCGGCACCCAGTCGAGCAGGACACCGATATTGTGGCGGTGACAGCAGTCGACGAAATAGCGGAAATCATCGGGACTGCCGTGGCGGCTGGTCGGCGCAAAGTAGCCGGTCGTCTGGTAACCCCAGGACGGGTCATACGGGTGCTCGGTAACCGGCAAGAGTTCGATATGTGTGAAGCCCATGTCCTGCACATAGTTGACCAGAGATTCGGCCAGTTGGCGGTAGTTGAGGAATTCACCTTCCGCTCCCCGCTGCCAGGAGCCGAGGTGTACCTCGTAGACCGACATCGGGGTATGTTGCCAGTCCAGAGTTGGGCGGTTTTCCATCCAGGCCTGGTCCTGCCAGGTGTAGCTGGATGGCGTGGTGAGTACGGATGCCGTCTGCGGGCGTACCTCAAAGGCCTGCGCATAGGGATCGGATTTGAGGGTGATCTCGCCGCTGTGGCGATTGCGAATCTCGTATTTGTACAAGCCGCCCGCCTGCAGATCCGGAATAAAGAGTTCCCAGATGCCGCTGCCACCACGAACACGCATCGGGTGCCGGCGTCCATCCCACTGGTTGAATTCACCGACCACGCTGACGCGCTCCGCGTTCGGCGCCCAGACCGCGAACAGGATACCGGCAATGGTGTCGATTTCATGCACATGAGCGCCCAGGAACCGATAGGCATGGCGGTGTTTACCCTCGCCAAACAGGTGCAGGTCAAAGTCCTCTAACTGGGGAGGAAAGCTGTAGGGGTCATGGGCGATGCACTCCCGGTGGCCGTCTTCGCGCCAGATCAGGCGGTAGCGATCCGGTACAGTGCCCGCGCTGCCACGCCACTCGAACAGATCGGTTCCGGCTACACGTTCAAGCGGAAGGTTACCCTCGGCAATGGAAACCTGGTCTGCATTGGGAAGGTAGGCTCGCACCAGATCTGTTCCATTCTCGGAGTGCTTCCCCAGTATGTTAAAGGGATCGTGGTGTCTTGCCTGGGCGATCTGCTCGAATTCGGTCTGGCTGTCATTGCTGTGCATAGTTGGCTCTTTGCTGGATTTCAGGGAAGTCGGCAGGGTACCGGCTCATGAATCGCCGGGTATTTTAGACGTAAGCCGCCTAAATGCGTAGTGCTCTGGTCGTCGCAGTGATTAATCCGGGTGCCGGGGGTCCGAGAGCAGTGAGGACAAGCGAAAATTACGATTGCCTGCACTCTATAACTCAATGTTTTTCAACAGGTAATTCAGGTCCAGCCGCGGTCGCCTGCAGGTCTGCCTTGACCTAGACCGACCAGTCAACTACTGTTGGCCTGTGAAACAGGCCCAGCCTCAACCGGCAAAGTGCGCCGGAAGTCGCCCGAAAACCTGGTCAAGATCAGGTTCGGACCTGACTGGTCAGGTCGGGTACTATTTTGTTTGAGCATGTACCAACCGGTCAACTATTAGTCGGAGGGTGGATCATGAGGCAACTATTCGCTAGGGACAGGGTGCGGTTCTTGATTCTGCTGACCGGGCTGGCGTTTGCCACTGCGGCATGGGCGGAGAATCCTGTTACTGATTCGTCGCCAGAGGTGGTTGAACTGAAAGACATCTATGTCCGCTTCAAGGTCAGGGTGTTCGGACTGGCACGCATCATGGGTAGATTCGATCGGCTGCGTGGAGAGCTGACCAGTGCTACAGATGGAGAAGGCGCAGCGGTTCGTATGCACATCGATGTCGACAGCGTTAATACCGATGACGCATGGCGGGATAACTACTTGCGCGGCCCTACATTTTTTAAAGTGGAACACTATCCGCATATTACCTTTTCCGGTTCCTGCCTGACGGATGGAGAAAATGGATCCGGTCGCATTGTGGGCGACTTGAGTTTGCACGGCACAACGAAGCGTGTTGTTTTTCAAGTGCAGGCGGTCGGCGTACCCGGGAGCGGCGGCGCAGGGGGTTATCAGGCGACTGCAACCATCCGGCGGAGCGACTTTGGAATGAATACGCTGCAGCACATCGTCAGTGACAAGGTGGAGATTATTGTCGCCATGAATACCGATGCCGGCGAATGATTGGCGAGTGCCCGAGGTTTAAACCGTCAATCGCGCGATTCCAGTCGGCAGACAAGCGCCCGCAGGGATTCAATTTCATCCATGAGGTCAAGCGCCAGGGCAACGCCGGCGAGATTAACGTCCAGGTCTCGTTGCAGGCGCATGGCAATATGGGCTTTCTGCAGGCTGGTGCCCGTAAAACGCCAGTGGGACGGATCGCGGCCGGCAGGTTCGAGAATGCCTTCATTCACCAGTTGCACGACCCATTCCCCGTGTTGGCAACAGGCACGGCAGAGATCGCCCAGCGTAAGCTCGGCCTGTTCGTCCAGCACGATTCCACTCAGCAATTCAGTCTTCATGGCGGGTTACACTTCCATTTTGCTGCGAGGGTTGAATGCCAGTTGCTGCTCCATCTTGCGGTAGAGATCCCTGGCCTGATCACTGTCGGCTGACGGCAGGGTGATCTGCGGTATGACATAAATGTCACCTGGCGGGTTGCCGGGAATACCGCGTCCCTTGAGGCGCAGTTTGCGCTCACTCGAGGAGCCGGCTGGAATTTTAAGATCCACGGGTCCGGCCGGTGTCGGCGTCTTGATTGTCGCGCCGAGCGCCGCTTCCCAGGGGGCGACCGGCAGATCGAGATAGAGATCGCGACCTTCAACGCGGTACAGCTTATGTTGATTGAACTCTATTTCCAGATAGAGATCACCGGTTGCACCGCCCCCGAAGCCGGGGGCGCCCTGGCCGGACAGTCGGATTTTCTGCCCCTGTCTGATGCCCTTGGGGATTTTCACGTTCAGGCTGTGCTCTCTGGTGGTGACGTGTCCGGCGGCATCCAGCTCTGGCGAGTGCAGGACGATGGTTTTTGCCGCCCCGTGGTAGGCATCTTCGAGATCAATCAACACCTTGGCGTGGTGATCCTCGCCGCGTGCACGAAAGCCACCTTGACCGCCAGCGCGCGGTGCTGATCCAAAACCGTGACCGAACAGCGATTCGAAAAAATCACTGTAATCGGGTGAGTCGGGGCGGGTATATCCGCCACCGCTGAATTCGAAACCGGCATCCCAGTCAGGTGGCGGTCTGAAGTCCTGGCCGGCCTTCCAGTTGGCGCCGAGCTGGTCGTAAGCTGCGCGTTTTTCCGGGTCCTTGAGTACTTCGTAGGCTTCACCGATCTCTTTGAAGCGGGTTTCAGCATCGGTGTGCTTGCTTACGTCCGGATGGTACTTGCGCGCGAGCTTCCGGTACGAGCGTTTGATCTCGTCCTGTGTGGCATCGCGTTTGACACCCATGATTTTATAGTAATCCTTGAAATCCACGCCTTGCTCCAGCGGACGGACAGTCTGCGCAGCATTATCGCAAAAAAAAGCGATCGGGACATCGATCGTCGGTTGCGAGCTGTCAGCTGTGCTGAGAATGGCGTCGCACACTGTTATCCCTTGCGATCACGAATGCCCGGACCGCAGGGTTCGGCTGGATTAATGAACCATTATTAGGGAAACTCTCAGGGAAGCACCGAATAATCCGTCATGCCGGACTTGTTCCGGCATCCAGATGCATGATATTGCTGGATGATTCGCTGCGCCCACCCTGCGGGCCGCCCCCTGGCGTTCAACGAGTTGCGCGCTTTTGACCGGCATTCGCGGAATGACGGTGCGGAAATTAATCAGAGATTCCTTGGCAATACCTGCATGTCATAATATCGCGTTGTCATCAAAGGCTCCTTGGCATATGAAGAACCGGCCGGATATAGGGAAAAGTCATTTCAAGACTGGAGGTATAAGTGTGCAGATACTGCTGCAGCCAGTTAATACTGACCGCCGTCTGTCGCGAGACTCCGCGGCGCAACTGGACTCAGCAAGGGGGGCAGGCAGTGACAGGCACTAAGCAGGCATCCGAAACTGGCGGACTGGGGATGCTGCGCATTGATCTGCGGGAATCACTTTGTCAGAGTACGGTGGATGCGCAGCTGTTGTCGTCTTTCCAGCGTATCCTGCTTACCACCGATGGTACCGTTACGGAGATACTGGAGGCCCACCTCTGGGAGGCGATCCAGATTGTCAAGCTCCACCAGGAGTGCCTGGAGACCGACGCCTCTGTTCCTTATCTCGACATTGGGCCGCATGCGCCGGCGCTCATCCGCAAGATTATTCTGCGTGGAAATCCCAGCGACAGGAATTATATCTACGCAGAGTCTATCGTCGCACTTGATCGTCTGGACGACAGGCTACGCCATGGTCTGCTGGAGACACAGAAGCCGGTAGGCCAGTTGATGATGGAGGCGCGTCTGGAGACCTTCCGCGAAATTCTGTCATGTTGCTACGAACCGGCGGAGGAGATCGGCAGGTATTTCGGGATAGGCTCTGATGCAACGCTGATTTCAAGAACGTACCGGGTGTTTGCAAATAAACAGCCGTTCATGCTCATTACCGAGAAATTTCCCGAGACAGCCTTCAGGGACTGACGTGACTCAAGCTGTTTTCTGGTTGCGCCCCGTCACCGCTTTCTTTGCCACAGGCTCGCCAGCAATGCACCGGACAGGTTGTGCCAGATACTGAAAACAGCACCGGGCAGTGCGGCCAGCGGCGTAAAATACTTTAAGGCCAGGGCAACGCTCAACCCGGAGTTCTGCATGCCCACTTCGATAGCCAGGGTTCTGGCGATGGTTTCATCGTAGCCCAGGTATCTGGCGACGTAATAGCCCGACAGTAAGCCGAGGATATTGTGAATGACTACGGCCACCGCCAGCACAATACCGAGCTGATAAACACTGCTCTGGTTCAGGGCTACGATAATGGCAATAATCCAGACAATGGCAATAACCGATGCCAGCGGTAACCAGGGTGCCAGTCGTCTGACCAGGGGCCGTAGCAGGGTGTTCAGCAGGACGCCCAGCGATAAGGGAACGATGACCATTTTGGCAATGCCAAGCATCATGGCCTGCGCGTCTACGGGTATTGATTGCCCGGCATAAAACCAGGTCAGGGAAGGCGTTGCTATGACAGCCAGCACAGTAGACGCCAAGGTCAATGATACTGACAGTGCGACATCGCCTCTCGCCAGATAACAGATCACGTTAGAGGCGGTACCACCCGAGGTCGCGCCGACCAGGATCATCCCCGTCATTAATGCTCCGGGTAACTGAAGCAAGACAGACAGGCCAAAAGCGAACAGGGGCATCAGGCAATATTGTGTCAGTACGCCGGCGGCAATCACACCCGGTTTTTTCAGTACGCGGGCAAAATCCGAAAATTGCAGTGTCATGCCCATACAGAACATCACAATCATCAACAAGGGGACGACCAAGGATTCCTGTTGATCAAAAAGCCTCGGCCATGAAAAGGCTATGACTGCAAGCGCAAACGCCCACAACGGGAACAACCTGACAGTCAGGGCGGGCATCTTCAGGATTCATCCAGATAGCGGGATATGTCCACTTCATCGATCTGTTCCGCTTGCAGAAACTTGTGCGCATAGCTGAGCCAGGTACCGCTGCGCAGAAACAGTTCGAAAAGTTCCGCATCAATATGTTCATCATTCTTCATAAAGCTCAGTATGCGCAGCGCTTCGCTGAGTGTCTTGGCTTTCTTGTAAGGACGGTCTGCGGCCGTCAATGCCTCGAAAATGTCAGCGATAGCCATCATGCGTGCCGTCAGTGGCATCTGCTCGCGGGTCAGGCGTTTTGGATACCCTGTTCCTGTCATGGTCTCATGATGGCAACCGGCAATCATCGGAACGTCACGCAGGTGTTTTGGATAAGGCAGTTTTTCCAGCATAGTGATGGTCTGCACCATGTGGTCATTGATCTTGAAGCGCTCTTCGGCGGTGAGTGTGCCGCGGCTGACTGCCAGATTGTAGATTTCCCCGCGGTTGAATTTATGCTCGGGTACATCGAGCTTGAATCCCCAGGGGTTGTCCGCCGGCATCCGCTCCGCTTCCGTTCTTTCGATCAGGTGTTCGGGTTTGTCATCGAGTAGTTTCTCTTCAACCGGCAAGGGGCTGGAAGGCGTCCTGTCTTTACGCTGTTTTTCCTCCCAGGAAATACCGATACGGTCGTCCAGCGTGCGCGTCCAGCTGCGCCCGGCAATCTGTTGCAGACGTTGGACTTTTTCCGGGGCCATGAATTCACCGCCTTCGTTGCATTCGGCGACGAAGGCGAAGTCGTCGTCCAGCTGTCGCCACTCATCTTCCAGTGTTTTCCTCAGTGCGGTACGGTCCCCAGCTTCGCTGAGCTGTTCCAGGTAGCGGATTTCGGCATCGCGTTTCAATACTTCGAAGCGCATACGCACCTCATGGATACGGTCACAGATGGTTTCCAGTTTGGTGGCTTTGTCAACCACGTATTCCGGTGTGGTGACCTTACCGCAGTCGTGCAGCCAGCTGGCAATGTCCAGGGCCTCCCATTGCTCGTCATCCAGCTTGAAATCCCGGAACGGTGGATCGTCGCTGTCGCAGGCGGCCTTGGCCAGCATACGGGTCAGTTCGGGTACGCGCTGGCAATGGCCGCCGGTATAGGGCGACTTGGCGTCAATGGCGCCAGCGATAAGCTTGATAAAAGCGTTCAACAAGGCCTCCTGCATCATCAGCAGTTGCCGGCTTTCCAGCGTGACTGCGGCGAAACCGGACAAGGCCTGGATGAAGGCAATCTGCTGTTGGTATTCGCCCCTGTCCAGGCTGTTTCCGCTCGCCCGGTAAAGCAGGCAGAGGCAGCCGATCGCCTGGTTTTGCCTGTTGTGCAGTGGCAGCGCCACCAGGATCAGCGCATCGGTTTCGAGCTGCGTCAGTAATGTCTGAAACCCATGTGCATGCTGGGCGTCAATGTGAATAATGCCCGGCTCCTTGTTGCGCAGCGAATCCACAAGCTCGTTCTCGTCCGCCAGCGCCAGCCGCGCCAGCCTGTCCATATTGCAGTCGCCCTTTTCGTGTTCATACAGCATGCAGGGTTCAAGGTGTTTCTCATCCTCATCGACAAGGTAGGTCAATACACCATCGGCCTGGCTGACCTGCATGGTCTCTCGCGTTATGCGCTCCAGCAGCGAGTCGAAATCCTTTTCGCCGGCCAGCGAGTTGATCAGGGCGAGAAACCGGCTGATGGTGTTTTTCATCATCGCCATCGCACCCGCCAGGGTGTCGACTTCCTTGATAAAGGAACGCGTTTCAAGCGGGCTGCTGAAATCGAAGTGGCTGATCAGGCCGGCTTCAGCGGCCAGCCGTTGCATGGGCCCGGAGATCCTGCTTGCTACATACCAGACGATGGGAATCATTATCAGAACAATAAAGAAAGTGGTCATCACAGACAGCCAGCGGGTGGCGATGGCGTCCCTGAGCAACTCGTCAAGCGGTGATATCATCAGCATGTACAAATCCAGCCCGCTGTCTCCGGACATGCGGTTGATGGAACCCGTCCAGCGCCGGCCGGCGAAGCTGAACTCCAGTTGTTGCGGTTCGATTTTCAGATCCTGACTGAGGTGGGTCAGGACGGCGCTGCCCAGCTCTGACAACTGCGCGATTCTGAAGCTTTTATTGTCAGTCTGCGTGATCAGCTCGCCGGCTTCCCGATAGGCCAGGACATGGCCATCGGCCTCCATCAACACCACTTCTGAATCCGGCGTTATCTGATGCCGGCGGATGGTTTGCGATAACTGTTCCAGCGTGACATCGGCGGCGATGACAACACCCGGCACAGCGGTTTTCAGGGTTATCGTCGTCCCGACTTTACCGATGAAGTAGAACAGATAGGGTTTGATGGCACCCGCCTGTCCGTCTGCGTCCTGATACCAGGCGCGCGCGCGCGGGTCGTACTCGGTGCTCACCGCGGCCTCTCTGCTGACTTCTTGCAACTGCGCATCGAAGAACAGGCGGATCAAGTGCCGTGCTCCCTTGGTATCGCTGCTGACATGATCGGCGACATACTGCGCGCGATCCGGTGCCGAGAAGGTCTGTCGCAGGGTTGGGGAAGTCAACGTTCTTACGATGAAAAAGTCGCCATCGGGGTAACCCAGCTGAATCGCCGACAGCGACGGCTCGCCCCGCAAAGCGGTAGTGAACATTTCAACAGACTTCACCCTTTCTTCGAGTGAAGCCGCGTTGACAACCGGAGACAGTGCCATCAGCTTGATGGTTTCCGCCACCGAGTGATAGGTCCCCCTGAAATCAAGAAACATCTCCCGCGTCGCCTGTTTGTAGACCTTGGCAGCGCCGGTCAGCATGATGTCGGACGTTTTGTTGTAATTTTGCCAAGTGAGAACAACACTGAAAACAACAATCAGTCCAATGAAAAGCGTGCCGATTGTGATGTGCAGGGGAAAACGAAAATGACCGTTTCGGGTATGCATGGATGCGCCTGATTCAATATTGTGCTGACCATGCTACCAATTCACCAGTACCACTACCAAGGACTTGTCGTTCCCTGTACAGGTCAGTCCCTACCGTTACCGGAGCATCCTGCAAAGCAGAATTGCGAAGCAAGACAAGGTGAATTGCGCAGCAAGAGAGGGCCCCCTGGGGGGCAAGGTGAATCGCCGCCAGGCGAGAGAGGGTGCCCTGGGGCACAAGGTGAATCGCCGCCAGGCGAGAGAGGGTGCCCTGGGGCACAAGGTGAATCGC
>JBDNAP010000538.1:0-9839 GCA_039768325.1 Thiogranum sp. | reverse complement strand
GCGGCCAGTTCAGCAATCGTCTTTTGATACATGGGCTTGTTCGGCTATTCTATTCAATGACTTTCGGCACCAGATACAGGCCGGCCTCGACTTTAGGCGCAATCCGCTGGAACTGTTCGTGTCGATCCGTCTCGGAAACCTCATCGGCACGTAAACGCTGGCTTGCGTCCAATGGATGCGCCATCGGCTCGATACCATCGGTATCCACAGCATTCAGCTGCTCAACAAATGACAGGATATCGGACAGATTACGGGCATAGAGTTCGTTCTCGCTTTCGTCCACACCCAAACGGGCAAGGTGGGCGATCTTTCGTACAGCCTCTTTATCCAACGACATGGCGCATATCTCGATTGCCGGTTCCGGGAGACGCGAAAGGTAGCACAACTGACCGGTGTGTTGCATGAATCTCCAATTCATTCATGCAATAAACGGCTTATTCGCTTGCCCAAAATCTCCCTCGTTGTTAGATTACAGCCCTTTAAATAATGCCAGGGATACAACCCTCCATGTTCAGAAGTCTAATGGGGATGTTCTCCAACGATTTATCCATCGATCTCGGAACCGCCAACACCCTGATCTACGTGCGCGGCCAGGGTGTGGTACTCGATGAACCCTCGGTGGTCGCCATTCGCCAGGATCGCGGCCCCGGTGGACCTAAAAGCATCTCTGCGGTGGGTGCCGAGGCGAAAGCCATGCTCGGGCGTACGCCCGGCAATATCACCGCGATTCGGCCTTTGAAAGAAGGCGTAATCGCCGATTTCACCGTCACCGAAAAGATGCTGCAGCATTTTATCCATAAAGTACACGAAGCGCGTTTCTTCCGTCCCAGCCCACGGGTACTGATCTGTGTACCCTGCGGGTCCACCCAGGTCGAACGCCGCGCCATCAAGGAATCAGCGGCCGGCGCCGGTGCACGCGAAGTGTACCTGATTGAAGAACCCATGGCGGCGGCTATCGGTGCCGGCATGCCGGTCGACGAGGCGCGCGGCTCCATGGTGCTGGATATCGGCGGTGGCACCTCGGAAGTAGCCGTCATTTCACTTAACGGTATTGTCTACTCGTCTTCGGTACGCATAGGCGGGGATCGCTTTGATGAAGCCATTGTCAACTATGTGCGCCGGAATTATGGCACTCTGATCGGTGAGTCCACCTCCGAACACATCAAACAGGAAATCGGCTCCGCCTACCCGGGTGCCGAGATGAAAGAACTCGAAGTCAAGGGCCGTAACCTGGCGCAGGGTGTGCCACGCAGCTTCACCTTGAACAGTAACGAAATTCTGGAAGCCCTTCAGGAACCGTTGGCCGGCATCGTCGGTGCTGTCAAGACCGCCCTGGAACAGACACCGCCGGAGTTGGGCGCCGATGTCGCCGAACGCGGTATCGTACTCACCGGCGGGGGGGCGCTGCTCAGAGACCTCGATCGCCTGATCATGGAAGAGACCGGTTTACCGGTTGTCGTGGCCGATGACCCGCTGACCTGCGTGGCGCGAGGTGGCGGGCGGGCGCTGGAATTGCTCGACGAGCGGGGCGGCGATGTGTTTGCCGTCGAGTAACGGTCACGAGATAGCGCTATTAAGCAGATTTTTACAGCCGGCCCACCGCTGTTCGCCCGTTTGGTGGGCCTGGTACTGCTTTCCATCGGATTTATGACCATTGATCACCGTGAGCACCATCTCGACAGCGTACGGGGTGGGTTGTCGGTGCTGGTGTATCCGCTGCAATGGCTTGTTGATCTGCCCGGCTCGACCAGTGAATGGTTCCGTGAATCGCTGTCCACCCGGCGTGAACTGCAGGAAGAAAATGCCAGCCTGCGTACCCAACAACTGCTACTGAATACGCAGCTGCAAAAACTGGAAGCCCTGGAAGCGGAGAACAGGCGCCTGCGGGCACTGCTCGATTCATCTTTTCAGGTCGGCAAACGCCCGATGTTGATTGCCGGACTGCTTTCCGTGGATATGGACCCCTACCGCCATCAGATTGAACTCAACAAAGGCACACTCGACCACCTCTTCGAAGGTCAGCCGCTGCTGGACAGCCAGGGCGTGATGGGACAGCTCATCCATGTTGGCCCCTTTACCTCCACCGCCATGCTGATCACTGACCCCAGCCATGCCATCCCGGTGCAGGTCAATCGCAATGGTCTGCGCACCATTGCCTTGGGCACAGGCGCGATTGACCGCCTGGAACTGCCGCATATACCCGATAACGCGGATATCCGCATAGGCGACCTGCTCGTCACCTCGGGGCTTGGCGGGCGCTTCCCACCCGGATACCCGGTCGCCGAGGTCATCGACGTGGAACAGGATCCAGGGCGTGCTTTTTCACACGTTACGGCACGTCCACGGGCGCTGCTGGATCGCAGCCGCGAAGTGTTGGTGGTCTGGCCACCGGTATTGGAGGGCCCTCCCCTGCCGCCGGCCTCGCCGGCAGACGAAACCGGCAACAGCGACACATGAACCTGACACGGCACCACGGTGGCGCAGTCATTCTGCTGACCTTCGCTATAGCGTTGTTGCTGACCATTATTCCGTTGTCCGACGGTATTCGTGCCCTGCGACCGGACTGGGTGGCCCTGACACTGATTTTCTGGTGCCTGGCTTTACCCTACCGGGTCAGCGTCGCTTCCGGCTTTTTCGCCGGACTGCTGCTGGATGTGCTGACCGGCACCCTGCTGGGACAACACGCCCTGGCACTCAGCCTGATCGCTTATGTGTGCGTGCGCCTGCATCAGCGCATTCGCATTTATCCTATTTGGCAACAAGCACTTACGGTACTTCTCCTGCTGATTTTGCACCAGTTGGTGACCTTGTGGATTGACAGCATCATTGGCCGTCCGTCACGCCCGCCGAGCTATTGGCTGCAATCCCTGATCAGCGCGGCACTATGGCCTCTGGTATACCGCCTGATGACTGCCCTGCGCATTAATTTTTCGGTGCAGTAATTCATGCCGCTACGGGTCACTATCAAGGATTACCTGTTCGAGAGCCACCTGTTCATGCAGCGCTCGGTCCAGGCGCTGATATTCGCGGCCGTGCTGGTCGCCGTTCTCCTCGCCCGACTGGTGTATCTGCAGGTACTGGCCCATGAACATTACATTACTCTGTCCGATGACAACCGCATCAAGATCCTGCCGCTGTCGCCCAATCGTGGCCTGATTTTTGACCGCAACGGTTTAATCCTGGCGGACAACCTGCCATCCTACCGCCTTGAAATCACCCTGGAACAGATTCACGACATCGACGCCACGCTGGATGCCCTGTCGAAACTGGTCAACATCCGTGACGTGGACCGCAAACGCTTTGAAAAACTGCGCCGGCGCACGCCGGTGTTCAAACCGGTGGCATTGCGCTTTCATCTCAGCGACGATGAAGTCGCACGCTTCGCCATCAATCGCCACCGCTTTCCGGGTGTGGATATTGTCGCCGGTCTTTCCCGGCATTATCCGCACGGTCCGCTGGCGGTGCACGCGCTGGGTTATGTCGGGCGTATCGACGAGCGCGATCTGCAGCGGATTGACGCCTCCGACTACAGTGGCACCACACACATCGGCAAGGTAGGCATTGAAAAAACCTACGAAGACGTTCTGCACGGTACGGTCGGTTACCGCCAGGTGGAAACCAATGCTGAAGGACGTATTCTGCGGACCCTGATTCGCACTCCGCCGGTACCGGGTGAAAACCTGTACCTGACCATGGATGCAGAACTTCAGAGTGTCGCCGAACAGGCTTTCGCAGGGAATGCCGGCGCCGCTATCGCCATTGACCCGGGTAATGGCGACATACTGGCATTTGTCAGCCAGCCCACCTACGACCCCAACCTGTTCGTCAACGGCATTGATACCGAAACCTACGAGGCGCTGCGCGACGACGATAAACAACCCCTGTTCAACCGCGCCTTACGCGGCCAGTATCCGCCCGGCTCCACGCTGAAACCCTTTGTTGCCCTGGGCGGCCTGGAACAGGGCATTACCAGCGAGCATGCGGATACCTACTGCCCGGGTTTTTATCGACTGCCCGGCAAGGCGCGTAAATACCGGGACTGGAAACGTGGCGGACACGGCACTGTCGAGTTAACCGCTGCCATTGCCCAGTCCTGTGATGTATATTTTTATGACCTGGCGCTGTCCATGGGAATCGACCGAATGCACGGTTTTCTCTCACTGTTCGGTTTCGGGGAACGTACCGGCATCGATATCGTCGGCGAACTGCCGGGCCTGCTGCCCTCCCGGCAATGGAAACGTGCGGCCCGCAACCTGCCCTGGTTTCCGGGCGAAACCCTGATCACCGGCATCGGCCAGGGATTCATGTTGACCACACCGATTCAACTGGCCAGCGCCACGGCAACCCTGTCGAAATACGGTCGGCATTTAAAACCGCACATTGTCGCCTCAACCCAGCAATATGACGACATCGAACTGACACCGGTGCCGGTTGAACCGCTGGCGGATACCCCCGTTGAAGACCTGCATCATTGGAGCACCGTAATTAACGCCATGCGCGAGGTCGTACACGGAAAACGTGGTACGGCCCGAAAAATCGGCCTGGACATTAAATTCGACATTGCCGGTAAAACCGGGACGGCGCAGGTCTTCGGACTCAAGCAGGAGGAAAAATACGAAGCCGATAAACTGGCCAAAGAACTGCACGACCACTCCCTGTTCATTGCTTTTGCACCGATCGACAAGCCACGTATTGCCGTTGCCGTCATCGTTGAACACGGCGGCAGTGGCAGCGCCGTGGCAGCCCCGATTGCACGCATCATTCTTGACCAATACCTGGCAGAGAAACCCTCGTGAGCACTTTACTCGACACCGGTCGTGAAGATGCCAGCAAGCGTGACTGGCAGCATATATTGCACTTTGACGCGGCCTTGCTGTTTGGCCTGCTGGCCATATCGGCGCTGGGACTGTTTGTGCTGTACAGTTCGGCCGGCGGGGACAAGCAGCTGGTGACCCGCCAGATTGTGCGCCTGGGAATCGCCTTTGGCGGCATGGTCGTCGTTGCCCAATTGCGGCCTCAATGGCTGCAACGCTGGACACCGTGGCTATACGGGCTTGGACTGACGCTGCTGATCGCCGTGCTGGTGGCGGGCGATGTCGGTAAAGGTGCGCAACGCTGGCTGGACCTGGGTTTCATTCGCTTCCAGCCTTCCGAAATGATGAAGCTTGCCGTGCCCATGATGGTCGCCTGGTACCTGTCCGACAAGCGTCTGCCACCCACCTATTCGCGACTGCTCATCGCCGGGGCACTGATTGTAACGCCGGTCTTGCTGATTGCCGTACAACCCGATCTCGGCACCTCCTTGTTGATTGCCAGCGCAGGTTTTTTTGTACTGTTCCTGGCCGGCCTGTCCTGGAAACTGTTAGGCAGCCTGAGCCTGCTGGCTGCCGCGGGTGCTCCGGTGCTTTGGCATTTCATGCACGACTATCAACGCCAGCGTGTCATCACCTTCCTCGATCCGGAACAGGACCCCTTGGGCACCGGTTACCACATTATTCAGTCGAAAATTGCTATCGGTTCAGGCGGCCTGTTCGGCAAGGGCTGGCTGAACGGCACACAGGCCCACCTGGAATTCCTGCCCGAACGTTCCACCGATTTTATTTTTGCTGTGCTGGGTGAAGAATTTGGCCTGTTCGGCATCGGCGTGATCGTGGTGATTTACAGTTTCATTATTGTTCGCAGCCTGTACATTGCCGCCCAGGCGCAGGATACCTACGGGCGCTTGCTGGGCGGTAGTGTGGCGATGACATTTTTCATATATTTTATTGTCAATACCGGTATGGTGACGGGCCTGCTACCGGTGGTGGGCCTGCCCCTCCCCCTGGTCAGTTACGGAGGCACATCGATGGTGACCCTGATGGCCGGTTTCGGTATCCTCATGTCAATACATACACACAGGAAGCTGCTGGCTACTTAAGGAAATCAGATGGTACAAAAGCAATATCTAGGCGCATGGTTCGCGAGTCTGTTTGGGGCACTGGCCGCCGGTCCGGGTTGCGCGGGAGACTTTCAGGATAACCCCAAAACCCAGGCGTTCATCGAAGAAATGCAGGAACGCCACCAATTCGACCGTCAGGAACTGGAAGCGCTGTTTGAGCAGGCGAAAAAACGCGACGACATACTCGAGGCCATTTCCCGCCCGGCGGAAAAAACCAAACCCTGGTATGAATACCGCAATATTTTTCTTAAGCAAAAGCGGATTGACGGTGGTGTCAGCTTCTGGAAGGAAAACGAGGACATCCTGAATAGAGCGGAGCAGGCCTTTGGCGTGGACGCTGCCATCATTGTCGCCATCATCGGCGTGGAAACCCGTTATGGTGCCAATACCGGCTCCTACCGAGTTATTGATGCACTCTCCACCCTGGCTTTCGCATACCCGCCGCGCAGTAAATTCTTTCGTTCGGAGCTGGAACAGCTCCTGATTCTTGCACGGGAAGAAGACGTCGACGTACGCAAGGTGAAGGGCTCCTACGCCGGTGCCATGGGCTACGGACAGTTCATACCATCCAGCTACCGGGCCTACGCGGTGGATTTCAGCGAAGACGGCAAGCGCGATCTGTGGGGCAATCTGGACGACATCATCGGCAGTGTCGCCAACTATTTCCACCGGCACGGCTGGAAGACAGGTTCTCCCGTCGCCAGCAAGGTGGACAGCGGTTCCGCTGCGGCCGGTTCCCGCATTTCCGAAAACATCAAACCCGGCAAGAAAACAGCGGGAGATTTCGCCAGCGCGGGGATTACCACGGCCCCACCCCTGCCCACGGATCAGGCGGTGGCATTGCTGGAATTCGAACAGCGCAACGGTCCGGAATATTGGCTGACAACCAATAATTTTTACGTCATTACACGTTATAATAGAAGTCCGCTGTACGCGATGGCGGTCTATCAACTGAGCGAAGCGATACAGGATGCCTATCAGAAAAGCCGATCCTAGGGAATCAGCAACATGAGATCGGGGAAAGTCTCATTGACCGTGCTGTGCGTCACCACGCTGCTGACAGCCTGCTCGACCAGCCAGCACAGTAAGCACAGCAGTCGCTACACACAAGCGCAGGACAGCGCACCCGATCGCGCTGTTGACGTCGCCGATGTAAAAGACGCCATCCCGCGCGTCGAACCCAAAAGCCGCTATGGCAACCCGGCCTCTTACGTTGTGTTTGGCAAGCGCTATCACACCCTTGCCAGCAGCGAAGGATACAGTGATCGCGGCATCGCCTCCTGGTACGGCACCAAGTTCCACGGCCACCGCACCTCCAGTGGCGAACCCTATGACATGTACCAGATGTCTGCGGCACACAAAAGTTTGCCATTACCCAGCTACGCACGCGTCACCAATCTGGGTAACGGCAAGAGCGTGATTGTCAAAATCAACGACCGTGGACCCTTTCACGACAACCGAATCATTGACCTGTCCTATGCCGCGGCCTCCAGGCTGGACATTCTCGGCAAGGGAACCGGACTGGTGGAAGTACAGACCATCGACCCGCGCTCACACAAGCCGGAACCGGCCAAACGCACAATATTGGCCAGCAAGCCCAAAGTCGCCGCTACCCAGCCGGTTAACAGCACTGAAAATGACAGTACTGAATATAAACCCGCCCTGTATCTGCAGATCGGAGCCTTTCTCAGCCGCGGCAATGCTGAACGTCTGAAGACCCGCTTGAGCGCGACGGAGCTGCCGGCTACGCTGCAGATCAGCGAAGGCATGTCCAAGCAGAAACCCATCTATCGGGTTCGTATCGGTCCTCTGGCGAGCGTCGAAACCGCTGATAAACGTACTCAATTTCTTGCTGACCAGGGTATCGAATCACCCAGAGTGGTTATTGACTGATTCCATCCGCATTGAAAATCTGCAGGCAAGCGCCGACAATGCGGCGCTTGATTAAAAGACATCCAGGCCTATGAAAAGAATCCAAGCGTTATACACTTTGTTCCTCGTTTTCAGTTTAGTGATCAGCGCCTTGAGCAGGGCTGCCACACCGGTACCCAAAGCACCCGCTGTTGGCGCGAAAAGTTACTTGCTGCAGGATTTCCACAGCGGTCAGGCGATAGCGGCGAAAGATGCCGACAAGCCGATGGAACCGGCCAGCATAACCAAGTTGATGACCGCTTATGTGGTTTTCACGGAAATCCGAAACGGCTCCCTGGCGCTGTCCGACAAAGTCCGTATCAGCGAAAACGCCTGGCGCACGCAGGGCTCGCGCATGTTTGTGGAGGTCAACACTCTGGTCAATGTTGCCGATCTGTTAAAAGGCGTAATCATTCAGTCCGGCAATGATGCTACTGTCGCGCTGGCGGAACATATCGCCGGCACCGAAGAGAGTTTTGCCGCCCTGATGAATCACCACGCCAAAGACCTCGGCCTCACGCACAGCAATTTCACGAACAGCACCGGGCTGCCGGACAAGGAGCACTACACGACAGCGAACGATATCGCACTTATCGCACACGCCCTGATCGAGGAGTTTCCCGAATACTACCAGTGGTACTCGGAACGCGAGTTCACCTACAACGACATCACGCAGTACAATCGCAATAAACTCTTGTGGCGCGACGAGTCCGTGGATGGAGTAAAAACGGGCCATACCGATTCAGCCGGTTATTGCCTGGTGACCTCCGCCAATCGTGATGGCATGCGCCTGATCAGTGTCGTACTGGGCACCAAGAGCGAGGAAGCCCGCGCCGATGCCACCCAGTCCCTGCTCAATTACGGCTTCCGCTTTTTTGAAACCCACAAGCTGTACGATGCCGACAACAAGCTCACCACAGCACGGGTATGGAAAGGTGCCACTGAGTCCGTTGATTTGGGGCTGGATAAAACGCTGTACGTGACCATCGCCCGCGGCGAATACAGTAACCTCGATGCCGCCATGCAACTGCAGGATCAAATCATCGCGCCGGTCTCGCAGGGACAGGCCCTGGGGCATGTGGTGGTGCGGCTCGCCGACAAACTCGTTTCCGAAAAAGACCTGGTTGCGCTGCAAGCGGTGGATGAAGGCACCTTCTGGCAACGCATCGTTGATGAAGCCATGCTGTATTTTGAATAGGAGAACGCTAATCCTGTCCTGGTCACTATTGAATCCGGAAGTTAGCCGATACAAACTTTCGGGACCGTTGGCCGCACGAGTCCACGGATGGACGAAGGTAGAGCACCAAAAGCAGGCCCCTTGAGGGGATGCAGGAGCAATTGCCGGGAGACGCGGCCATCGAGCGTACAGGGATGTATTCACAGCGTGTACTGAAAGTTTGTATCGGCTAACTTCCTGACTCGCTAATTAATTGGCATATCCAACCCCCCAATGCCCACGGTCTACCTGAACGGAAAATTCGTCCCCATCGAAGACGCCCTGATCCCCGTCACTGACCGAGGCTTTCTGTTTGGCGACGGGGTATACGAGGTCATACCGGCCTATGGCGGTCGGCTTTTCCGGCTTTCGCATCATTTACAGAGACTGCAAAACAGCCTGAACGGGATTCGTCTCGACAACCCACACAGCGACGGCGAATGGAAAGCCATCCTCAATACCCTGCTGGAACACAACCGCGGACTGGGCGGGGCCGATAACGATCAGTCGGTTTATCTGCAGGTGACACGGGGAAGCGCCGCAAAGCGCGACCACAGTTTTCCGGAAAACGTCATACCGACTGTTTTTGCTACCAGCAATGCGATCGCCGACCCAGACCCTGCAGTGATAGAACAGGGTGTGGCAGCGATTACACTCGATGATATACGCTGGCAGCATTGCGATATCAAGGCCGTCACCCTGTTAGCCAATGTATTACTGCGGCAGCAGGCTGTTGACCAGAATGCCGCGGAAGCCATACTGATCCGCAACGGC
>JBDNAP010000537.1:0-6400 GCA_039768325.1 Thiogranum sp. | reverse complement strand
CGGTCGATGTGGGCGGGCTGGGCTTCAGCATGAAATGGAACATGGGCTGGATGCATGACACCCTACAGTACATGAACAAGGAGCCGGTACACCGCAAGTATCATCACAACCAGCTAACCTTTGGCGTACTGTACGCTTTTAACGAAAACTTTGTGCTGCCCTTCTCTCACGATGAAGTCGTACACGGCAAAGGATCGATGCTCGACAAAATGAGCGGCGACAGCTGGCAGCGCTTCGCCAACCTGCGCCTGCTCTACACGTTTATGTTCAGTTACCCGGGCAAGAAACTGTTATTCATGGGTAGTGAGTTCGGCCAATACGCGGAGTGGGATTTTGACAGTGAACTGGACTGGCACATAATGCAGAATCCACGTCATTCCGGTATGAAACAACTGGTACATGATCTGAATCTGCTGTACCGCCATGAAACCGCCCTGCATCAGCAGGATTTTGAGAGCGACGGTTTCCAGTGGATCGATTGCCACGACGCCGAACGCTCCATACTGAGTTACTGCCGTTACAGCTCTGACCAGACGGCCGTTGTGGTATTGAATTTTACACCCGAACCATGCCATGGCTACCGGCTGGGCGTACCCGCAGACGGCGAGTACAAGCTGCGCCTGAATTCCGATGCCGGCTTCTACAGCGGCAGTAACATGTCGGTTCAGGGCAATTACTCGAGCCAGACCGTTACCTGGATGCATCAACCACACTCCATCGTGCTGGAGGTGCCACCGCTGGCAGGGCTCATACTGATTAAATCCTGATCAGGGCGGCTGCCCGCTTACGCCCGGGAAGAGCGTGCTCCCCTTTATGCCCGGCACTTGCATTTTCCGGTCGCTGGCCTATCTATATATTATAAGAGACACTGCACAACAGCATTGCCAGGGAGGTAGCCATTATGCCGCAGATTCGTGACCCTGCTGTGGCCGGATTGTTCTATCCGGATGATCCCGTTGTGCTCCAACAACAGCTGGAAGGTTTCCTGTCCTGTAAACGGCGCATCGAGACCAGTCCAAAAGCTCTGATTGTTCCACATGCCGGTTATATCTATTCCGGCCCTGTGGCCGCCAGCGCCTATACGCAGCTGATACCGATACGTGAACAGATACAGCGGGTTGTGTTACTGGGACCGGCACATCGAGTCGGTTTTCGGGGCTTGGCGGCGAGCAGCGCAGACTACTTTTCCACACCCCTGGGTCTGGTTCGCATTGACCAGCAGGCGATGAATGACATTTTACTGTTACCCCAGGTGCGTATATTCGATGACGCGCACCTGGAAGAACACAGCCTCGAGGTCCAGTTGCCGTTCTTGCAGACGATGCTGAAAAAAGACTTTACTCTTATACCATTGGTGGTCGGCGAGGCAGGCGCCAACGAGGTTGCCGAGGTCATCGAAAAATTGTGGGGCGGACCCGAAACGCTGTTGGTGATCAGCTCCGATCTCAGCCACTATCAGGACTACGACACCGCACGTCGTCTGGACAGCGCCACCTCAGCAGCCATCGAACAGCTCAATTCACAAGGACTGGATTACCAGCAGGCCTGCGGCCGTAATCCGGTCAGCGGCCTGTTGGTGGCCGCCCGCCACCACCACCTGCAGGCAAAAACCCTGGATCTGCGTAACTCTGGAGATACCGCCGGAAACCGGGACCGGGTGGTAGGTTACGGTGCTTATGCCTTTTTCTGAATCACTCCGCACTGTTCTTCTGGATACGGCCCGGCAATCGATCAGGCATGGCCTGGAAAAAGGCGGACCTCTGCAGGTGGAGCCGGAGCAGTTTGAGGCTCCATTGAATCAGCCAAGTGCAAGTTTTATCACCTTACATATCGGCGACGAACTTCGCGGCTGCATCGGAAGTCTGCAAGCCCATAGACCCCTGATTTGTGATGTCGCGGAAAATGCATTTTCCGCCGCCTTCCGCGATCCACGTTTTCCGCCACTGAAAGATGCCGAACTGAATCGTATCAGTCTCGAAATCTCTGTCCTAAGTGAGGCCGAACGTATGGTGTTCGATTCACAGCAGAACCTGTTAGAACAGATTCGACCCGGAGTGGACGGCCTGATCCTCGAGGACGGCGACTATCGTGGTACCTTTCTCCCCAGTGTCTGGAAGTCGCTGCCAGACGCCAGACAGTTTCTACAGCATCTGAAACTGAAAGCCGGCCTGCCGGCAGATCACTGGTCAGACCGGCTCGAAGTCTGGCGTTATACCACAGAAAGCTTTGGGGACAAGGAGAAGTAGTCGGGATTCACCACTAGCCCGCATTTCCCACGGGGCGGCCTGTGAGATACAGACGGTATTGAATTTATGCAGGACTTTATCGACAAACAGGAAACAGGGTGTTTTCAGGACAAGCCTGCCCTGACCCTGGCTTGTTCTCGTGCGTTTGCACTTGTTCTTCACTCAAGTGGTAGCTACGGCTGCATCCAGGATCCTCGTGAGATATGCGGGCTTCAGCACAGAAGCCACGAATGTCACAAGATAATATACGGCCTTCGTATCCTTTGTGCTGAAGTGTATCAGTCGTGTAGCAACAACCGGCAGGTGCCCTACTCGGCCCGGTAACGCCTGCACACACCGACTGAGCCGGGAATACAGGGCCGCTGATCTATCCAGATGGTGTTATCGAGAATCGCACCGGTAAAATCTGCGCCATCAATGTTTGCGTCGCTGAGATTGGCGTAGGACAAGTCAGCCCGGACCAGTTTGCTGTCGCGCAAGTCCGACCCGCGCAGAGTTACCCCGACCAGTCTGGCATGACTCAGATCCGCCTGTTGAAGATTGCTCAGATTCAGATTGGTATATTCCAGATTGACACCGTCCAGGTTTGCACCGGACAACTGCGCATTATCCATTCGCGCATTACTGATATCTGCACCAAGCAGGTTTACCCGATTGGCCACCAACCCAACCAGGTTGCAGTTACCCCATTTCACGCCGGGACGCGGCCTGGCAGCGCAATCAGCATAAACCGACTCCGCCTCGAACTGCTCCAGGAGGTAGCTGGCCAGAAATCCCAGCATCACCAGTACACTCGCCACCAGTGGATAACGGTACAGCTTGCCGTTACCCTGCGCCTGTTGGGTAACCCGATACCTCAGCTCACGATGACGCAGCACCTCTGCAGATTCCGGCCGCCGGCGTTCCTGACCGCTGCGCTGCTCCCGGATATGCTGCGGAAGATTGGGTGCACACTCGCGGCGATCACCGACTTGACGCTCATCTTCGCGCAATCGAGCCATCAGCAGCCTCTGCGTATCCTCCGCGCCGGGTATCAGGTTCATCACTTCCGGGATCAATTCGGGACAGGCAGAGAGTTCCTGCCAATCACCACCCTCCGGCCTGACTTTGTCAGTCATGCATAGGCGGCCCAGCAACACGTAACGGCTGATCTGATTCCCAGGGTACGGCCCGCGCTCCACGCCTTTCCTGCGCGTATACCAGAGAGTTCTATGCGATTCGTCTGCACTCATGGCTGCCATTATCGCCTGATTCTGCCATTTCCTTCCAAACGTAAATATTGCACACTAGATACCGAATTTCGATTGTTGCTTGGTGTTGTATGGAAACATCCGGAACCACTTCCGGTATATCTCGGTCACTTGGCGCCGCCACTCCATCACTGGCTGGCCAGTGGCAGGTCGGACAGTTGCTGCAGGCAACCGTTACCGAGAGCCATACTGGAAAAGTTCTGCTTGCCATTGGTAATCGGCAGATCAGTGCCGAGACTTCACTAGCATTCGAAAAAGGCCAGCAACTGACACTGCAGGTACGTAGCCTGGGGGAACAACCGGTTCTGAAAATCACTACACCACAGGGTGAATCACCGATAAACTCTGCGATTCGCCTGCTGTTGCCCAAACAGGGCCCCATACCCCCCTTACTGGCCACGATGGGCCGGCTGACACGAAGCCATGACCCATCCGTACCGTCACTTATCAATGAGTTAGTACGATCTGTCGTCAAACAGATGCCCGATACTCAAACAGCGGCAACTCCGCAGGGACTGAAAAAGGCCATCGGCGAATCGGGGGTTTTTCTGGAACGACAGCTATTGCAGCAGCACAACTCAACCCACCGCCCGCTGTTCATCGATCTGGATTTCAAGGCCAACCTGTTACGGCTGGTGCAACTGGTTCGTCACTGGCCAGGCAGCAGTGGCCAGACCACAGCAAATGCGCCGCAGTCTGCAGCCGGCACCTCCGCGACAGGCGCACAAGCAGCACCTCCCGGAACGACAGCAGAACGGGGGGCGGCTGCCCAAACAACAGCGTCAACAGACCAGATCCAGCGCACCGTCCAGGCCAGCGTAAACGGTAAAGCAGCCACCGCCACGCCAGCGCCAGCCTCAACCACCAGCCTTCAGGCAACAGCAGGGTCGGCAACGGGCACGGGTCCCGCAACCCCGCCAAGTTTACCGGCGGGAGCACTTGCGCCGCCTTTGCGCGGTTCGATGCCGGTTCCTCAATCCGCCCTTCAGAATAACCTGGAACTGTTAAACCGCGCGGTTGATTTTCGAACCGACCTTTTACACCAGGCCGAAGCCGCACTGGCCCGCATACAACTGCATCAGCTGGCCGCGTTACCCAGGGAAGGTGAACGCGGTCTGCTGGAATGGCTGCTTGAAGTACCCATACGTCGTGGTGAAGATATTGATCTGTGGTCAATGCGCGTATTCGCAGAGCAGCAGCAACAGCAGCCAGAAACCCGCCAGCAGGTCCCGAACTGGTCGGTACAGCTGGCCTTCGACCTGCCGGGACTCGGCCCCATGCAAGCGCAGGTTCAGCTGGCGGGCGAACAGGTCTCGACACGTTTCTGGGCTGAACAGCAGGCTACCTTGCCGCTGTTGCGTGAGCACATGCACGAGTTGCGTCAGGCACTCAGTGAAGCCGGGCTGGACGTCGGTCAGCTGGAATGTCAACCAGGGCCGAGACCGGCTGTCAAACCGACCGGCAGCCAGACTTTGATCAGGGAAAAAGCATGAACGATAAGAAACAGACGACAGCCCTGGCGGTGGCACTTCAATACGACAGTGAACGTGCGCCGCGGGTGACTGCAAAGGGGCGTGATAGCGTCGCCGAGCAGATCATCAGGCTTGCCCAGCAACACGGTGTCCCCATGCAGGAAAACGAAGCATTGGCTTCAGTGTTGGCTCGCGTGGAACTCGGCGATGAAATACCGGAGGCCCTGTATCTTGCTGTTGCGCAGGTTATTGCCTTTGCCTATCACCTGTCCGGAAAAGTACCGCATCAGATTGACCACAGGAATTAGCCAATAGATGGCGCTTACCAGGGTGTACAAAAATTAGTATATTCGGATTCAGGCAGTACCGGCCGTACCGCGCTGCATCATCACCAGCAACTCTGCCTCACCCCTGGTAAGGCCGCAGCTATCCACCAGCTCTTTGATATCGGCGCCCCTGTGGACCAGTTGACTGGCCTGGCTATAGGGACGATCGCTGCTGGCCCGCAGTTCGAGCAGATTCTGACGTTCAATGATGCGTTTTACCTTTTGCTCGAGTTTAACCACATGCTCACCCGCGCCCACCGCAGCACTGCACAGTGCACCCAGCTCCTGTTCCATTTGATTAACACGCTGTTGGGCATCCTGGAGGATGTCAGCCACTTCCTGGTGGCTGCGTTTTACCCGCAATAGTGCAATGCTCTGGATCGAGAGGCCAAGCACCGCCACAGTCGTTAATAGCATCAGGATTTCAGTGATCATATAACTACCTCAAGCGTACTCGTCAATACGGGATGCATCATCATCCCTTTTCCTTTGACGTTGATGTTCATGTTGCCGGTCCGCATCCCCGGGCTTGCGTCGCGGAGCCTCCTTGCCCTCTCCGCTGCCAGTCGCGGGGCGGCTTGGCGGTACCCGGCGGGCTGGAGGCAACGGTTCGATTTCAGCCATGTTCGGACCTCACTTGGCAGAGCCTTGAAAACAGCTCCGATGTCAAAAACCGGACACCTGTTTCAATGACTATAAAAATGCATAAACCATACCAGATTCATACCCTCGGCAGTTGTCCAGTGCAGTCACGACGACGCCCCCCCGGCATCCGCTGTGGCCGGCCTGTCATCAGGCGCAGTTTCAACCGACTCGGGTCGCCCTTCACGCCAGCTCTGCAAGTGATCCGACCGTTGACTGATACGGGCATCGGAACCTGACATGATAACCAGCACCACGCGGCGATTTCTGGCCCTGCCATCCGCCGTATCATTACTTGCAACCGGCCGGAATTCGCCGTAACCAATCGCTGCCAGCCGTTTGGGCTGTATCCCCAGACGAGTGAACAAATGTACAACGCTGGCGGCGCGTGCAGCGGATAGTTCCCAGTTGGACAGGTACTCAAAGTTGCTGATCGGCACATTGTCGGTAAAGCCTTCAACGTG
>JBDNAP010000536.1:0-3237 GCA_039768325.1 Thiogranum sp. | reverse complement strand
TCTGTCGGTAACCGTTATGTGGATGGTCGGCTGCGCGGCGCCAGCAAAAAAGCAGGCACTAGTGGTAGATGGCACTTCTTTCGGTACCAAGCACCCCTATTCCGTTAGTATCAACACAAGCGGTGGCGGTGAAACCAGTGATACCGGTTATACCAATATACCCAACGAGGATTTGGCCGATGCTATCGAGGAATCCATTATGAACACGGGTCTCTTTTCCAGTGTGATCAAGGGCGATGGGGCGGATTACAAGCTAAGCGTATCACTGATCAGTATGTCAAAACCCATGTTCGGATTTGCTTTCACAATCGATATGGAGATGGCATGGTCACTAGTAAACGGGAGAACAGGTGACGTCGTAATGAGAGAATCCATCAAGTCTTCGCATACATCAAGCGCCGGCGAAGCATTTGCTGCCACAAAGCGGATTCGCCTTGCGGTTGAGGGAGCCACACAAGATAATATCCGCCAAGGACTGCAGAAAATCTCTGAACTGCCACTGAAATAGTACACGAAACACTTTTTATTGGCCGCTCTCTCATGGCCGATGCTGGCCGAACTTGAAAGAACAGAAAATAGTTCCTGAGTAATTTGGTCAGATGACCGGCTTTGGCCGTACTTTACCGTATGCCAGAATGCCAGGCAGTGGCACTGCTGTCGTGACGAACGGTGAGTTTCCGGTCAAAGCCAGACCATTAGACCAATTCCAAATAAGAAATTGCTAACAGGCGGTTCACGACCCATTCCTGTCGTTTAGTCCCTAATATTCTCGCCGGGTGCGGGACTGGAAACGCCCCAATCCTTTCGTTGCTTCCAACAAAACATAGTTGACCTAAATCAACCAACATTTGGCGGAAGATGGGTATTGTAAAGCATATCGCGAAACAGCAATCTTTTTTTACTGGAGGCTATATGCGACGCAGCTTCACGACAGACAATAAACTTATTCGTTTCGGTCTTGGCATTGTCACTGTACTCATAGCACTGCTCTGTAGTGGATGCACCAGCTCGATTCAGAAAGCACGAGAAGACCCAAGCAAGATTTACCGTGGCTATGATGGGCCAAAATTGCCGAAGGAAGAGGTAGCTACAGTGTGGTGGCATTGGTATCCATATACGGCAGTTTCTATAGATGGAAACCCGATCATAATTCCGAGCCGTTCCAAGATGCGTTTTCTCGGGGCAGAACTTTCACCGGGCCCGCATACGATTAGAGTGTCTGCTCGGGCTATTAAATCTGTGCCTGTGGCAATTGATTTTGACGTAGATCTTTCCGGCGGTAATGTCTACAGATTTGAATATAAAAGTCGGCTGTACGCAACAGAACCAGTAGATTATGCGATATCAATCATTGATGCGGAGACAGAGGCACTAGTGGCGGGACGACCGCCTGAGGTATTGAAATGGTCATGGTCGGACTGGGAACGGGCGCTGCAAAGACTAAAGCGCGACTTGGCAACAGAGAAACAAACCATAGAATTGATCTCGAAACCAGTTCGTCACATGTGTGACAATATCGCCGCGTACCTAGTTAGTGTCCGTCCATAAAGGCCCGAATTTCAAATAAGTTCGCAACTCAATTTTCACGGTTGAGCCAACGTCGCCTGATAGTATCGCGCATGCGTTCAAAGATGCACATTTTTTCACCGAACAGCAGCGGATCTGCCGATGGCGCACAGACGAACTCCTGAGCCGCCTGGCTCATCACAACCCATCACACATCGTCGCCGCTATCAGGCCGGTTTTAATCGCGCGAGCAGTGCCAGATTGTGCGCCACAACAGAAGACCATACGAATGACTTGAAATGGACCAGACCTTTCCAGGTACAGCGCGTCAATCCATAAGCTCGCTTGAGACAGGAGATGCCTGCCTCTATGCCTGCACGAAAGTTACGTAATTGCCGATACACCCAGGTACTCTTCACCATCTCTTCAATAGTCATTCCTCGTTTCTTATGGAACGCGACATCCTCAATACCCCAGGCCTTGGCCTGATCAAGATTATCCTTGCTGGCATAGCCACCATCCACGGCCACCTGTTTAGGTGCACAGCCATACTGGTTGATGTGCCGTTGCAGCATCGGAAGGAAACGCTCGGTGTCGGCTGGGTTGCCTTGTTCAACAACCACATCAAGAATCAGCCCGCTTTTTCCCGAACTGAGATTGAGCTTGTGTCCGTACTGGATGTCCCGATTGCCCTTGATGATAATATCGGTGTGGGTCTCAAACAGGCTAAAAACCTTCTCAGCTGCCGGCACGCTTTCACCCTGAAATACACGGCGTTGCGTCTGATCAATCACCTGCTTGATCAAGGGCAAATAATGCGCCACCTCGGCATGCCAGGCTTCCAACTGCAGTGTTGCGCTCCCTGTGACGCTTAAAATCATCTTTGCCTGCTCAAGATACCCCAACGTATTCATCGTCACTTTGATCAAATCTCGATACAACGCGACCTTCTTGTCCTTGCCCCGTGTATAGAGGATGGCACGTGCCCGCTTCTTCGCACGCCGGCGATGGTTACAAAATTCAATCTCTGCGGTACCCGACATTGACTGAACCGCTTCGAGCAGGCGTATCATGACCCGGACACTGTCCCATAACAGGCTGCTGTCAGTCGGCGCATGAATGTCTGTTTCGGTGACAGTACTGTCAATACGTACCTTTTCCCCCAACTCCACCTTCTCGTGTTTGGCATCCAGCAACAAACATTGATGGATCCGTTCCCACGTCTCGGGTTGAATGCGACTGATGGTTTGTTGCAATGCGGATTTCTTAGGAAACAGTTGCCTCGGCAGGCGGGCAAATGCCTGGAAGGAAGCGGAGTCCGACAAATGAAACGCCAGCTCCTGATAACTCAGTTGCCGATATTGCTTGAGCAGCGCACAACGCAGCACCGACTCAGCTGGCAAACCTTGGCGGCCCGTGTCATAAACATCTCGCAGATGTAAATCCACCGCCACCCACTCCAGCACCTCGCGATGCCGGTCGAGCCGCTCCGACATCGCTTTCAGTTCTTTGCCGATATCGTGATTTGAAAACAGATCGAATATACTGACTTGGTCAGTGCACTTTTTGCGCATTGTCACCTCCGGTGGTTTTTGTGTTTCCTTTGTTTTCAGTCGCTTGAAAAAAAGGATAGCAAAAATCACCGGAACCTTTTATCTAAACATGCCACATTTCTTATTCTTTTTCATTGCGTTAGTGTTTATGGACGGACACTAGTTAGCGAAATACGTT
>JBDNAP010000535.1:0-3454 GCA_039768325.1 Thiogranum sp. | reverse complement strand
CCTTGAAAACCGCGACTTCCGTTTCTGACGAGCGCTGTGTCGACGGTGAGATGTACTCCAGTGTTCCATTGATGAACCCGTGCCGCTGATACGGGAAGGCGTTGAACTTCATTTTTACCGATTGACCTTCGCGTAAAAATCCCCGGTCTCTTTCGTTAATGTCCAGTTTGAGAACCGTTCGCGCACCTCTGGGTGCGATACTGACGAGTGGGGTGTTGGCCTGTGTTTTGTCTCCAGGCTGCGTAAAAGCAACGTGCGTCACCACACCGGATACCGGTGACAGTATGCGAAGGAAATTTTCTTCATCGATATTTTCAAACTTTATACGGCTGGCCGCATCTGCTGCCAGACGTGCACTGCGATATTTCAGTTCTATGCTGTATTCTTCCCGCTCTATTTCATTGAGTGCCTTTTCATACTCTATTTTCAGCTCTGCGAGCTTCTGATCGCTACCCTCTAATTCCGCCTTCGATGAAGCGTATTCCTCACTCAGCTGGAATTCCAGTTCGCCGAGTTTCGCTTCGGCCAGTCGGTAGTCGGTTTTAGCGGCCAGAAAGATATCATTCTTCTCTTCGACTTTATTCTTGGACACTCCACCCCCGCCGGGTCTGTCGAACAAACGTTTGAATTTCTTCCAGTCCCGCTCGGCGGCATTGCGTGCTCTGGCGGCATTTTCCAGTCTACCGCGTGCCTCTTCCAGCTTGGCCCGCTGTGACTGAGCCAGTTTATCCAGCCCCTCCGTTACACGCTTTTCCTGAAGCCGTTCCGCCGTCTTGATTTGATCCTGCAAAGCTGCTGCGTGACGTTGCATAAGTTCGCGACGGGCGGGAAACTGCTTATACTCCTGCTCGACCTCTGCCAGCGCGAGTTCCGCTTCCAGGGCATTGGTAGCCGCCTGTATCGCATCGCGAGCATTGAGACGTGCAAGCACATCACCCTCTGAAACCGGCTGACCTTCAGCCACATAAATATCCACCAATTCCCCGCCAATGGGTGTGTATACACGCCGCACGTCTTCTTCAGGGCTGAGAATACCCGGTGCCGATATAATGACATCCGCACGCCCGATAAATGACCAGACCAGCACCGCCACGACCAGCGACAGCACCACCAGTATCGTCATTCGCATTATCCTGGAGGGCTCGGAATAGAGGATCTCTATACCCTCTGCGCTATGATCTTCCAGCGCTGTGGAAAGATGCCTGAGTTTCTCATCGTTAGCGCTCATAAGCCCCCCTGACGGAATCCATCCTGATTGAACCGGGCACTACTGCCTGACCGCGTTTATCCGGCGCCTCCATCGATGCCGGGGAATTCGGCATCGGCAGTAAATCAAGTTTAGCCTGCTTCAGCGAAGGTTCCAGTACCATCGCCAATTCGTTCAGGGAGCGGCGTTGCAAACGGACTTCGTTGAGTATATTTACATACAGTTCATCCAACTCTGCAGCGTAGCCGGTATGCAGCAACTTGTAGACACTCAGGCCGCCGGCCATATTTTCATAGGACTCCGTTAGCAATTTCGCCAGTCGCCGGTAGCTCGGTGAGACCTTGGCCTCGAGCCTGTGCAGACCGCGAATTCCGCCGCTTTTCCGATAGTTCTCCCAGGCGCCCCGGGCAACGGTAAATGCCTGCTGCGCCTCGGCCAGCGCTTTTTTACTGTGCAACTGGAACTCGTCTTCCACCGCCTCCACAAAGTAGACATCCTGCCCGGCATCCAGCGTGCTGTAGAACGCCAGCAGCTGTTTCGCGTAACCCGGGTTGCCCTTTGCCTGTTTCAGCGTCTCAAATGCGTCTAGCAGACTACGGTTTTGTTCCAGCCGGCGTTCTGCAACTTCACCCCACCTTTGCCCGCTCAGTGACTCAAGTGCAGCCATCGCCGTATCGATTTCACCCTGTTTCCAGGCACTCAAAGCGTTGTCGTATCGACTTACAATAGCGGCTGGTGGAAGCACATTCTCCCTGATGGACAGAATTCGGTCACGGAAGACCGGCGTCTTATAGCTGTCCACCGACAGCAGTTGATGAGCCCGGATCCAGTTTTTCGAACTGATCTCGGCGTCGAGCACAAGGTAGTTATCCAGGTCACCGCGCAATTTATCTATTCCGGTAATACGGGGATATCTTTCGCCGAAGTCAGCAAGAACCACTTGCAAAGCAGCGGCCTCATCAGCCTGCAGCTTTTCATCGACTGTATCAATCAGTCGATCAATCGCGGCGATGTCCAGCGATCGCAGACTCTCGAGTCTGCGTAGATGGCTGAATACACGCGCACGGAGTTCTGCAAAGGCAGGCACATGGCGCGCGATAATTCCCAGAGAGTGACGGTGTGATTTGTCATCTTCATCCCACCAGTCAAGGATTTCCCCTATCTGATTCTCCTGTTCAAACATAATCACCGGTGAATCCGCGCCACCCCGTTCATCGACAAACTGTTCCAGCTGCGTAACCCAGCGCATGACATCGAGTAACTGCTGGTCTGGCGGATTGAAGCGGCTCAGAATTTCCGCTCGTTCAAGTTCCCGCTCACCATCTGAAAATTCGCCCGCCAGCACGAAGTCCAGCCAGGCGGGTACCGTGACCTTCAACAAAGCTTCTGTCGCCTGCTCGCTCACCTGCTCGTCATCAGGCTTTTTTTGCAGATAACGATTCGCCTGCACCAACGCGTCCGCATAGGCCCCCTGCTCCAACAGCTCCCTGATTTCACGTTTCGGCGAGTTAGCCAGATAGAGACCCGAAAAGAAAATTCCTGCAAGCACTGCCGCCGCAATCCATGGCTTAGCGGAACGTCTTTCATTTTCATCGAAAAATGCAGCTTTGAACTCGCGGAGCATGGACGCCGTCTTCTTCGGCAGTCCCCGCCATCCACGAACCGAACCGGCTTCGTCTACCCTGCTCTCCCTGTATCCAGCGACTGACCCTGACTCGCCACGGTCCTCCTCGGCATCGGCAGCTTGATCGTCGATACAATAGATATCCAGAAACGAATTGGCCGCAGTCACAAAAGTGGTTCTGGTGACATCATCGATACCGTGCGCCGTGGCTGTTAACTGTTTGGCTGTCCCCGTTAACTGTTCGCCGTCCTGCAGGGCATGATTCGTTATCTCTTCTTCAGCGCAGACCAGTTCTGCACGGTAGGTAAAGTTATCTCCGCCAAATGCAACGATGTCATCATTGTGCAACTGCCGGGCGTGTTCATCGAGACGAACGCCCGATACAAAGGTGCCGTTAGTACTGCCGAGATCCTCTATGTATAAGTTGTGTTCCCTGATAAAAATATGCGCATGGCGCCGGGACAGATAACTGACTTCTTTCGGCAACGTCTTCCTGTAACGGGAGAACACATCACTTGCCTTGTTGATCAGAAATGGAAACTGAGTGACAACGATGGGTTCCAGCGGTGATTGCTGACTGACCGGATGAAGGACAAGCTGGATCAACAGCGAAGAAGCCTGTT
>JBDNAP010000534.1:0-3444 GCA_039768325.1 Thiogranum sp. | reverse complement strand
TGGCCGGACGTTTCCCTCCCGGGCATGTCATCCAGGTCGATGTGGACGCGGGTCAACTGCAGTTCCGTGATCGGGGAGCTCAAGCCAGCGCCGCTTAAAGACGTTTCTTTCCCAGGTTAAAGGGCGGGCGCTGGCCCGCCCTTCTTTGCTGTGCAGGATTTTTCAACTTGAAGGGCGGATGGTGAATCCGTAGTATGTGCCGGTATTTGGTCTTGGGAGCCTGCGTCTGACCGGCTGTTAACCAAAACAAGAATATTCAGGAGGAGTGATGATTTCAAGAAAAGCCCTCGGGGTTGTGCTGACCATTTCATTAGCGCCGATCGCATCCCCGGTCATGGCTGCCAAAGGTTTCAGTTACAGCTTTGTCGATGCCGGCTATCAGTATACGTCCGGTGATCCGGAAAATTTCAAGGTTGGTCTGTTAAATGCGTCCTTTGGCGTTTTCGACTATGTCGCCCTGCGTGCCGGTTTCCAGCGTGGTAATATCGAGGATTATCCACCGGCTCAAGGCAGCAGTGATCCGAAGTTCACCGAGTTTCAGGTCGGTGCCAGAGGGCACTATCCGCTGATGAAGAAGAAGCTTGACGTTTTCGGCACCGGTACCTGGTTTTACAACAGCATCAACGGGAACAATGTGTCTTCTATCAGCGAGGGTGGTGCTCTTGTCGACGCCGGCGTGCGCTTCCAGGCCACCAAGAAGTGGGAACTCGATGCTGCTGTCGAATACCGGACGGGCGATTACGACGGCACTTTCGGAGTGGTCGAGTCAGTTTACAAAATTACCAAGAAACTTTCGATCTCGCTGAATACCCGACAGAATAGCGATATCCAGAAATATTTTGGTGGCCTTCGGCTCGATTTCTGAGTCTTAACAGGCCCTGCAATTTTAAACCCACCTATAGCGGTGGGTTTTTTTATGCACGAGACTGCCTATTTCTGTTCACTACGGGAAATGTGCAGCAGGATACGATCCAGTGACTGGGTACTCAGTAGCCGTTTCAGCGACCCAAACAGGTGGGTCGGGAAGGTGACGTAGTAACGTGGGCGGGGTTTTCCACTTCGCAGGGCTTTTATCACTTTATCCAGTACCGCTTCCGGCGGCAGGGTGAAGGGTACGCTCGCTGCCGTGCTGGCCAGGCGCTTCTCGGTTGCCAGATAGGCTTCCCGATGCGCACTGCTTTCGATATCGATATTGCGCTGGTAGGCGGCCAGCGCGTTGGCGCGGAAGTGGCTGCGAATCGGACCCGGCTCTATAAGAACCGGGTAGATATTGGTTCCGTTGAGTTCCAGGCGCAGCGTGTCGTACAAACCTTCGAGAGCATACTTACTGGCATTGTAGGCGCCACGATAAGCCAGCGAAACAAATCCCAGCACCGAACTGTTCTGGATAATGCGGCCTTCACCGGCAGTCCGCATCCAGGGCAGAATCCGGCGCGTCAGTTCCATGGTGCCGAAGACATTGGTTTCGAACTGTGCCCTCAGCACGTCCTGGCGTAAATCCTCCACTGCGCCAGGCTGGCCAAAGCCGGCGTTGTTGAACAAAGCATAGATTTTCCGGTCAGTCTTGCCGGCCAGTTCTTCAACCGCCCGAGCAATGGATTCCGGTCGGTCCAGGTCCAGTTCAATGCAGTCCAGACCTTCTGCAACTAAGCGCTTCACATCCGCGGGTTTACGTGCGCTGGCAATCACTGTAAATCCATGAGCTTTCAATCCGTGCGCTACACAATAGCCGATGCCGGTTGAGCAGCCGGTAATGAACACTGTTCTGGACGCTGAGGCGATCTGTTTAGGCATTAGTAACCCTATTGATTTATCGAGGAAATCTGATGTGGGCCCAAGTTCGTTCAGGGCCACATATCGATTCAAGAAACCACGCAACTCGGCGATATAGCGGGTATTGATTTGCAGACTGCATTAATGGAGTAAGTTTTTATGGATCTCGCCACCCTGATCGGACTGCTGGGTGCCTTTGGTATCATTATTGCTGCAATGGTACTCGGCGGCAGTGTATTGCTCTTTGTCAATGTTCCCTCGCTGCTGATCGTTTGTGTCGGTACCATTTTTGCCGTGTTGATCAAATTTCCGATGGGGCATTTTCTGGGTGCCTTCAAGATTGCCATGAAGGCTTTCTTCAATAAAGCGGAAGATGCCTCGAAACTGATCGAGGAGGGCGTAAATCTGGCCAATATAGCCCGTAAGGAAGGCGTGCTGGGCCTGGAAGGTCAGGATATCCAGAATCAGTTCCTGAAGCGCGGTATCCAGCTGTGTGTGGATGGCCACGAACCGGAGTTTGTACGCTCCATGCTCGGCAAGGATATTAACCTCACCATTGAACGCCACGAGCGCGGCCAGGCGATCTTCAAAGCGATCGGCGATACTTCGCCGGCCATGGGTATGATCGGAACGCTGATCGGCCTGGTGCAGATGTTATCGGCCATGGACGATCCAAAGGCGATCGGCCCGGCCATGGCGGTCGCCCTGTTGACGACTTTGTATGGCGCCATTATCGCCACTGCTTTTGCATTGCCTATCGCAGACAAACTGGCACACCGCAGTCGCGAAGAGCGGCTCAACAAGGCTTTGATTCTGGAAACTATCAGCTCGATTCAGGAAGGCCTGAACCCGCGCGTCATGGAAGAACTGCTCAAGACCTACCTGCCTGGAAACAAACGCGAAGCCAGCGGTGGTCAGCGGGACGCAGCCTGATGTACATTGAATATATCCAGTCAGGGCAGGGATAGGCGCTGATGTCTGATGAGGCGCCAGCCAAAGCCGTCAAAGAGGGATTGCCCGGCTGGGTGATGACCTTTGCCGACCTGATGTCCCTGTTGATGTGCTTTTTCGTGTTGCTGCTGGCGTTCTCCGAGATGGACGTATCAAAGTACAAGGAAATGGCGGGCTCGATGAAGAACGCCTTCGGCGTGCAGCGTGAAATCAAAGTCAAGGAACCGCCCAAGGGCGTCAATATCATTGCCAGGGAGTTCAGTCCGGGGCGTCCCGAACCTACCATCATGAATGTCGTCCGGCAGATGACGACCCAGGATTTGCACGTCAATCTTGACCTGGGCAAGGAACGCCGCCCACCGGTACCGACGCCGAAAGCCGAGCACGAACCTGATGGTGAGAAAACCTTCAAGCCCCATGAGCAGGCGAAGAACAAGGCGGATCGACAGGCGGGTCAGAAGGCCGGCCTGTCGGATGCCCAGAAAAAGGAACTCGAGCAGGCCAAGAAACTTGCCGTCGTCCGTCTGCAACAGAAGCTGAAAGCCGAGGGCAATATCCAGGCGCAGCAGAAAAATGCGGGCAGCATCGACCAGAAATCCCTCGAGGAGTTGGTCAAGGCCAGGGTGGAGGCAGAAAAACGCAGAAAGCTTGAACAAAATGCCAAATTGATCAGCCAGGCGTTGGGGCGGGAAATCAAGGGCGGCTCTGTTGATGTCGAGA
>JBDNAP010000533.1:0-7350 GCA_039768325.1 Thiogranum sp. | reverse complement strand
TTGCGCCGCTGTGCGGGTGGTCCCACCTGGGGACGTGGGGTGTGCGCAGCTGCACGATGGCCTGCCGGAGCGGCACGTAGGGTGGTAAGTGCGTTATCACCAGGTGGTGACCAGGTGGCAGGTCAACGTCTCGGACAACCGTCGGCCTCGGCCTCCCCTAGAATCCGGCCATGTCCACGTGAACCCCCCTGACCGGACGACGGTTCCTCGTCCTGCTCATCACCACCGGCATCGGCGCCGGTAACATGGCGCGCAGCCTGATCGGCGGCCTGGTTGCCGACGGTTGGGATCCTGCCTGTATTTCAGTATCTGACCCTGATACCGAACAGCTTGCTGCGTTGAGCGGCCGGTTTCAGGTCAATACCGACACCAATAACCACACTGTAACGGAATACGCCGAAGTTATAGTCCTGGCGGTAAAACCGCAGGTCATCCGGGATGTAGCACTGGATCTCGCCGATCTGGCACAGAAACAGCAGCCCCTGTTTATCTCTATCGCCGCCGGCATTCGAGCCACAGATCTGCAGCGCTGGCTGGGCGGAAGCTGCGCACTGGTGCGCTGCATGCCCAATACGCCGGCGCTGGTTCAAAGTGGTGCCACTGCCTTGTGGCACAACGAGAATGTCACGGATGAACAGACAGATCTGGCTGAAACCATTCTGCGCGCGGTTGGTCTCGCCCTGTGGGTCGAAAGTGAAGACCTGATGGATGCAGTAACAGCCCTGTCCGGTAGCGGGCCGGCCTATTTTCTGTTGGTAATGGAAGCCCTGCAGGAGGCGGGTCAGGTGCTGGGACTGCCGGAGGAAACCGCAAAATTGCTCTCTCTCCAGACCGCATTCGGCGCTGCCAAAATGGCGCTGGAGAGCAGCGAGGATGCAGCCATTCTCCGTCAGCGCGTGACGTCTCCTGGCGGCACTACCGAGAAAGCCCTGGAAGTTCTGGAAAACGGCGGACTCAGATCCTTGTTCAGCGATGCCTTGCAGGCCGCCCGCAACCGTTCCCGGGAACTGGCAGAGCAGTTTGGAGCCGAATGATGGGAAGCAGCTATATCACCAACCCGCTCGAGTTTCTGATAAACACCCTGTTCAGTCTGTATATCCTGACGGTCATGCTGCGCTTCATGCTGGCCTTGGTCGGCGCTGACTTTTACAATCCGGTCAGCCAGTTTCTGGTGAAAGTAACCAATCCATTACTGATCCCGCTCCGCAGGGTCATCCCCAGTGTCGGTAAAATCGATACCAGTGCACTACTGCTGATGCTGGGTTTACAAATGGTGTCATTTGGACTGATCGCGCTGCTACGCGCTGGACCGGTTTCGATTGTCAGTCTGCTGATATTTTCTGTCGCCGAACTCATGGGACTGTTTCTCAATGTGCTGCTTTTTTCCATCCTGATACAGGTGGTGCTCAGCTGGGTGAGTCCTGGCACCTATAATCCAGCCGTATCAGTACTTTACAGTATTACTGAGCCGGTGCTTCGGCCCTGCCGCCGCTTGTTGCCGCCGATATCCGGTATCGATCTATCCCCCCTTGTCGCACTGATCGGTATCCAGTTGGTCAAAATGCTGATTTTACCTCCCATTCAACAGCTGGCAGGGTGACGAGCTGCGACAGAAAATGTCCAAACCCTGGTATCGCTGGAAAAACGGGGCACTGATCCTCGACACCTGTGTCCAGCCACGCGCCAGCCGCGATGAAATCGCCGGCCCACAGGGTAACCGCCTGAAAATACGCCTGACCGCCCCCCCCCTGTAGATGGCAAGGCCAATCAGTACCTGCTGAACTACCTGGCAGATTTCTGTGGTGTCAGGAGCAGGCAGGTCAGCTTGATCTCCGGTAACAGCAGTCGCAACAAGCGGATAGCCATCGAATTCCCGAAAACCCTGCCCGCAGGCATCGATCCTCCGGAACTGTGAACCCGGTCAAACAGTTACGGCAAGCCCCGTCTACCCTCGACAGACTCTAACTATTTAATAATCAGACTAAAGACCGCCTGTGTATGGCCGCTACGAAGGTCGGATGCACTCTGCAGTGCGTATCCGTGGTTTACCCGACAATGAACGAAAAATAATTAGCAGGAAACAGGGCATGATGCAGGATCAACTCGACCAACGCCTACACTCCTATTCGGCGTGGCGTGATAAGCTGATTCAGACGATTCAGAGTTTCCAGGTCTGGCTGGAAGACCATGAGATGGCTTCATCCGAACAGGAATTCAGGATTTTCGAAACCATTGAGGCACTGCGCAAAGACCGTCTGACCATTGCCTTTGTCGCCGAGTTTTCCCGCGGCAAGACAGAACTCATCAACGCCCTGTTTTTTGCCCACTATGGTCAACGCCTGCTGCCTTCCGAAGCCGGCCGTACCACTATGTGTCCGACCGAGTTGTTTTACGACCGTGAAAACAACCAGTCGTATATCCACCTGTTGCCGATCGAGACCAGACTCCAGAACAGGAGTATCGCTGAGTTTAAACACGAGCCGATCCACTGGACACAAATCAACTTGCAGGTAGACAACACTGACCATGTTTCACAGGCCTTGCACGAAGTCATCAAGACCAAACAGGTGGCGCTGGAAAAGGCCCGTGAGCTCGGCTTGTACGACGAAAACACGGATCCGTACTTCAGGGCTCACGGCAAGTCGCCCGATCAGGTGGAAGTCCCGTACTGGCGCCATGCCCTGATCAGTTTCCCCCATGAGTTGCTCAAACAGGGCCTCGTGGTACTCGATACCCCCGGACTGAATGCCATGGGCAGCGAACCGGAATTAACCCTGAACATGTTGCCCGCCGCCCAGGCCGTGATGTTCCTGCTGGGTGCCGATACCGGCGTTACACGCAGCGATATGGAAATGTGGGAACATCATGTACGCACCGTGCGACAACAGGCCAATCAGAATCTGGTGGTGGTGCTGAACAAGATTGATACACTCTGGGATGAACTCAAGGATTCAGCCAACATCAACGCCAGCATTGAAGCCCAATGCAAGGCCAGTGCGGAACAACTGCAGGTGGACAGTGAACGGGTGTTCCCGCTTTCAGCACAAAAAGCGTTAATCGCCAAAATTCGCCAGGACGACAGTCTACTCAGAGAGAGTCGCCTGCCGGAACTGGAGCAGTTCCTGGCGCAAACTGTATTACCGGGGAAACAGCAAATAGTACGCGACAGACTGCTGTTCCAGATTGGTGGCCTGATTGATGACAACCTGGCAATACTCGAAACCCGCGCTGCAGAACTCACCAGGCAACTCGCTGAGCTGGATTCGCTGCGCGGAAAGAATGCCGACGTCATCATGCATCTGATGAGCAAGTCGCGTGAAGAACAGACCACCTATTTACGTAACGTGGAAAGCTTCCAGAACAGCCGCCGCCTGCTGCAAAACCAGGCACGCAGCATGCTTGAAGCGCTCAGCATGGATACGCTGGACCGTCTCATCAACAACACGCGCGAAAACATGATGCACAGCTGGACCACAGCAGGCATGAAACGCGGCATGGAAACTTTCTTTGATGGCGCACGTGACAGCATGGAACAGGTCAGCAGCCACGCCGAACAAACCCGGATGCTGATAAGAGCAACGTACCGCAAGTTCCATGAGGAACACGGCCTACCGCAAATAATGCCCAAACAATTCGCGATCGCACCCTATTCAACAGAACTTGAGCGCCTTTACCAGGAAGCGGATGCGTTCCGACGCAGTCCGATCACCACCATGACCCAACAGTCATTCGTGATAAAGAAATTCTTTATTTCCCTGGTCAGCCATACCCGCAGCCTGTTCTACAAAGCCAATCAGGACGCCGATAATTGGCTCAAGGGAGTGATGACACCGCTGATCAGGCAGATCAAGGAACACAAGACAATCATGGAAAGGCGCCTTGAGACCTTACGTCGCATCAGCGATTCGCGCGATACACTGGAAATCCGCATCAAGGAATTGAATGCCAGCTTGAACGATAACCAGAAACAACTGGATACATTACAGCAAATTCGGCATTCCATAAACACACCCTTACCCGACACCGTTGCTGAAACGCCCGCAACAGCGGACAAACTGGAAGCGATGGTGTAACTACGCCTGTCCCGGATGTATTTCCCCAGCACCTCGCTGCAAAAAAAGAGCCGGCCTCCCCGTATTTAATACAACTAATCTGCTTCAGTTTGGTCTATAGTTCCAGTGGAGCTGTCGAACCGTTTAGATAAGGAGAAGCCGGATGTATAAGAAAAACCTGTTACCGTTTCTATTCAGCATTCTGATTACCCTGACCGCAACCGCCTATGCTGAAAACTCCCAGGATTTTGGTGACTATGTCGTACATTTCAACGCGCTCAGCACCAGCCATCTACCGCCCACAGTCACCAAGGAATATGACATAAAGCGCAGCAAAAACCGTGGCATGATAAATATCGCGGTACTGCGGAAGACACTTGGCACAACCGGCAAACCTGTCACAGCGGAAATCAGCGCAGCGGCCACCAATCTCACCGGGCAGAAGCGTGATATCAGCCTGCGAGAAATTCGGGAGGGTACAGCGATCTACTATATAGGCGTGTTTCCGATCACTCACGAAGAAACGCTGCGATTCTCTGTTGGCGTCAAACCGGAAGGCAGCAGCGAGTCCCAGGAAGTGAAGTTCAAACAACAGTTTTTCACTGAATGAGCCTGAAAAGGGAATAGAAACCAAATAGAATGACCAGAGCAGCGGCAATGCGGCGGGTGCGTGGATCACGCACCCGCGCAGACAAGCTCGCCGCCGCCGCCCCCATTAACAGCAGGTTCGGCAAGGTTCCCAGCCCGAAACAGAACAACAAAGCCCCACCGTAAAGCGGATCACCTGTCGCTATGGACCAGACCAGAACACTGTAGACCAGTCCGCAGGGCAACCAGCCCCATATCAGTCCAAGAAAAAAGGCCTGAGCCGGTGTCTTCACCGGTAGAAAACGACGTCCCAGTGGCTCCAGCCTCTTCCATACCAGACCACCGGCACGCTCCACCTGTGCCAGTCCCTGCCACCACCCCCCCAGATACAGGCCAAGCGCCACCATAAACAGGGCTGCCAGCAACTGCAGACCCAGCTGAAGCTGGTGCAGACCAGTCCAATTAGCTGCCAGCCAGCCTATACCACCCAGCAAGGCCCCGGCCAGCGTGTAGCTGCCGATACGTGCCAGATTGTAGGCAAGAAGATATTTCCAGCGTGCAGCACCCCTGCGCTGCCGTTCGGGCAGGCCCAGCGAAAGCGCCCCTACGATACCGCCACACATGCCCACACAGTGCACACCGCCAAGCAGACCTACCAGAAACGCCGCAACTAGTGAAACATCACTGATCATGCTTCATCCGCTTTCAGCCAGCCCCGGAAGCGGGTCAGTAACACCAGCCCGGGAACAGCAATCAGTGCACACAAGGTGAAGAATACTGTCCACCCCATCCAGCCGGCAAAATAGCCGGTGGGAGCAGCTACAATTACCCTGGGTATGCCCATCAGACTGCTCAACAGTGCGTATTGGGTGGCGGTGAACTGTCTGTTAGTCAGACTGGCCATAAAGGCGACAAATGCCGCCGTCCCCATACCGGCACTCAGATTTTCGAACGCAATCACCCCGGCCAGCAATGGCAAGCTGTAACCCACCTGAGCGAGTACTGCAAAACCCGCTGTGGATAGTGCCTGGAGGATGCCGAAGCCCCACAGAGCCCGGTAAATACCGGTACGAAGGATAGCAACACCACCAATAATACTGCCGATAATTGTTGCCCAGAATCCGAACAACTTAACAACGGCACCAATCTCTGTCTTGCTGAAACCGATGTCGAGATAGAATGGTATTGTCATGTGACTTGCCATCGTATCCCCGACTTTATAAAGCAGGATAAACAAAAGAATCAGCAATGCATGGTGACGACGAAAGTAATCCACAAAAGGTTGGACCACCGCATCCTGCAATGTCATCGGTGCACCCGCAGCGACTTTTGGCTCAGGCGCAAACAAGGTGGTCGACATCCCGATCAGCATGGTGAGTGCCATAAACTGATAGACCATCGAAAACCCGATGAAATCAGCCATAATCAGACCACCGCCGGAGGCCAGCAACATACCGATCCGGTAACCATTAACGTACAGGGCGGATCCAAGGCCGAGTTCATTGTCAGCCAGTGCTTCACGTCGGTAAGCATCAATCACGATGTCCTGGCTCGCTGAAAAAAATGCCAGCAACCAGGCAACAACAGCCACTGTGAAAGGGGATTGGGCTGGCTGCGTCCAACCAAGTCCTGCAATGGACAGCGCCAAGACAAGCTGTATGGTGATCAACCAGCCACGGCGACGACCAAAAAATGGAAAACAATAGCGGTCTGTCAGGGGAGCCCAAAGAAATTTCAGTGTATAGGGCAGCCCGACCAGCGCAAACAAGCCGATGGTCCCAAGGTCGACACCTTCATCGGTCATCCAGGCTTGTAACACAGAACCTGTCAACAGCAACGGCAAACCGGACGAAAACCCCATCAGTAAGGCCACCAGCATGCGGCCGGAAAAAATGGCTCTGCTTATTTTACCCACGCGGTCGGCCCCTGATTCACTGTCCTGTTAAAGCACGTAGTCATAGTCAATAATCAATGGAGCATGGTCCGAGAAACGTCTGTCTCTATAAATTCTTGCCCCCTGCACATGTTTGCCTATACCCGGTGTAACCACCTGGTAGTCGATGCGCCAACCGACGTTCTTCTCCCAGGCACGTCCGCGGTTGGACCACCAGGTATACTGATCCGGCCGATCATCCACAGCGCGAAAAGCGTCAACGTACCCGGCCGAACCAAACAATTCGTCCATCCAACTGCGCTCTTCGGGCAGAAAACCTGAATTCTTCTGGTTCCCTCTCCAGTTCTTCAAATCGATCTGTTTGTGCGCAATGTTCCAGTCACCACAGATAATATACTCGCGGCGTTTTCTTCTCTGTTTGCGCAGATAGGGCATAAAACGATCCATCATTGCGAATTTTTTCTGCTGGCGCTCCTCGCTGGAAGAACCGGAATGCATGTACAGGGAGATCACGCTGAGGGGACCGAACCGGACTTCAAGATACCTGCCTTCAGCATCGACATCCGGCCAGCCCAGCCCCTCGATGACTTTATCGGGCTTACGGCGGCAGTAGATGGCAACCCCACTGTAACCTTTCTTATCGGCGTCGTGGAAATAAGCATGGTAGTTGCGCGGCCAGAATACCTTGTCCTTCAGCTGGTGAACCTGCGCCTTGGTTTCCTGTATACAGATCACATCGGCCCGCTGACGGCTCATCCAGCTGAAAAATCCTTTGCGGGCCGCAGCCCGGATGCCGTTTACGTTCACGGTAATAAT
>JBDNAP010000532.1:0-10136 GCA_039768325.1 Thiogranum sp. | reverse complement strand
CTGAGAACTGCTGCTTCCGACGACACTAAATTCCACTGGGGGAAAACCGGCATCGGTGGGTTGTTCTGAAAAGCACCGAAATCCATACGCCCACGGAAACAATCCCGAGATGGATGGCGCCACTTGGTGGTTCATTCCGGCCGATAGCACGCGGATTTTCCGCAGGTCATCCAGCCCCCGCTGCTCCAGTCTTGTACCGGATTGACCATCGACATCGAATAATGATGAAAATATAAGGTAGCATTCAAGCGTTTGTGGCAATATCATACTTTTGTTTTAAGCTACATCCCCCCCGCAGAGAAACCAGACTAAGAAAGAGGTTTTAAGGAGCTTATGAAAAATAATCCTTGCGATCTGTGCCCTGCACTCTTTATCGAACCTGCAAGTACGCAACTGACGATTGGCAAGGGGAATACACCGTGTCCATGAAAAAGAAGCCCGTGAAAAAGAAGATAGGTACAAAAGCCTATGAACAGGCCTTGTTCGAACTTCAGCTGGACCTGGTTAAACTGCAGGCATGGGTCAAGCACAAGGGACTTAAAGTCGTGGTGTTATTCGAGGGCCGTGACGCCGCCGGCAAGGGCGGTGTCATCAAACGTATCACCCAGCACCTGAATCCCCGCATCTGTCGTGTCGTCGCCCTGCCGGCGCCCACTGAAAGAGAAACAACCCAGTGGTATTTCCAGCGTTACGTTCCCCACTTACCGGCGACAGGTGAGATCGTGCTTTTTGACCGCAGCTGGTATAACCGGGCGGGAGTCGAAAGGGTGATGGGATTCTGTACCGAAGACGAGTATCGCGAATTTCTGCGCTCCTGCCCCGAATTTGAACGGATGCTGGTCCGCTCAGGCATCATCCTCATTAAATACTGGTTCTCCGTATCGGATGAAGAGCAGGAACGTCGTTTTCAGGCCAGGCTTGAACAACCCCACAAGCGCTGGAAACTGAGCCCGATGGACCTCGAATCGCGTTCGCGCTGGATCGAATATTCCAAGGCCAAGGATCAGATGTTTGCCCACACAGATATCAAGCAGGCCCCTTGGTACGTGGTCAAGTCGGATATCAAGAAGCACGCGCGACTAAACTGCATTGCGCACTTGCTGAGCATGATCCCGCACAAAGATCTGACCCCGGAACCCATTGTTTTACCAGAACGAAGAGAAGATATGGGCTATATTCGGCCACCGATGGAAGACCAGACGTTCATACCGGAAATCTACCCATGAGAAAAGCGACATTCCAGCGGCCCGACCCTGACCTACATCAACGCATCACCGACTATTATTTGGTATAAAGTGGATCTTATCTAACCCATACCGGTCATCATCCCCAGGTAATCACTATGTCAGACGAACAGGATAACAAGGCGACTGAGCAAGTCGAAGAAGAACAGAATAATGTCGATCAAGCGGCTGCGGCGGAAAATAACGGTATTGAACCGCCAGAACTTGATCCGGAAGCCCTGCAACAGAAAAAATTAAAGAAAAAGGCTCTTCGACGTTATCTTAGAGAAGAAGAACTCAAACCCTATCAGGCTGAACTGATTAAAATGCAGCAGTACCTGGAAGAAAGCGGTACCCGCATGATCATTCTGTTCGAGGGACGTGATGCAGCCGGCAAGGGCGGTACCATCCGCCGCGTCACCCGTTACATGAATGAGAAACACTACCGCATCGTTGCACTGGGAAAACCCACTGAACAGGAAAAGACGCAGTGGTTTTTCCAGAAATATGTCAGGCAGTTCCCGCGTGGTGGTGAGGTCGTCCTGTTCGACCGCAGCTGGTACAACCGAGCCATGGTCGAACCGGTATTTGGTTTTTGCAGCGCCACGGAATACAAAAACTTCATGCGCGGTGTCAGCGGATTCGAGAAAGATCTGGTACGTCAAGGCACCATCCTGATCAAGCTCTATTTCAGCGTCACCAAGGAAGAGCAGGAACGCCGTTTCAACCGCCGAAAAACCGATCCCTTACGCCAATGGAAACTGAGTGAAGTCGACGTGCAGGCCCAGGAGCGCTGGGATGACTTCACTGGCGTAAAATATGAAATGCTCAAAAAAACGCACACCACGCATGCACCCTGGAAGGTGATCCGTTCAAACGATAAACACCAGGCCCGGCTCAACGTCATGAAGGTGATCCTGAATTCGGTTCCCTACGAGCGCCTCGATACCGCACTGGATTTTGTCCCCGATCCCGCCGTTGTGATATCGGGCTCCAGGGAGCTAGAGAAGATGGAAGCACAGCGTCTGCGCGGCGGGAAATTCCTCGCCTAGGGAATTTCTGATTAATTCCAGTACCGTCATTCCAGCAAATGTCGGGGAAAAGCGCGCATGGCGTTGAACGCCAACGCGCGGCCCGCAGGGTGAGGGTGAGCGCAGCGAATCATCCGGTAAAATCATGCATCTGAATGCCGGAACAAGTCCGGCACGAATTGATCAGAGTTTCCCTGGCTAATAACTAACTGCGCCCGCCGCCGGACAAGACAATAATCACTGTTTCGGCGGCGTGCTGCTTACGCTCGCATATTGCTCTGCACAATAGATATGCGGAGAGGTGCCCTGTGTACTGACATAGGTAATCAGGCATTCTTTGTGGTTGGCCTGATCGTTGACCTTTCTGACTATCAGGTCGCCTTCCCGCATCTGGCTGGTCTGCACCAGACCGCCCTTACCACTGGCCACGCTCCCGTAACATTTCATGGAAGGCGAGGTGCCCTCCGTATCGACATAGGCGATCACACAGGCCTGGCCGCTATCCGGGTCGACAATCTTGTGAACGTCGAGATCGCCTTCGCGCAAGTGCCCGTTACTGACTATGGAATCTGACGTTCGAAACTTGCCCGCTGTTACACTGCTGTTGTAACACTGAATAGACGGCGACGTGCCGGCCACCGTGACATAGGTTACCAGGCAGGATATGTCGTTCACCGAATCCTTGATTTTGCGAATGACCATTTTGCCTTCCTTGTAATGTCCCACCTGGTCGATTTTGGAACGGAAGCCCGACTTCACGTCGTAGCAGCTGATCATGGGACTGGTGCCGGTGGTTCTGACATAAAAAGCCAGGCAAATCCTGTTACTTTCGAGATCCGAGATGGTACGGACAATGAGATCACTTTCTCGCAACTTACCCGTTTGTACGAGAAGCGTAGACTGATAATCCGCCGCCAAAGTAATAAAAGGCAAACTGAATAACATAAGAGCTAGCAGCTTTTTCATGATAGAACCCCATGCTGTATTTGATGTTGCCAAGAAGATACTTGAATGGTTATAGGCTACAACTGACTCGTGCAGGAAACAACCGGACGTCATGCTCTCTCTTCTTCCGTACCCTCGCAAGTGTTGCCAACCAGGATAAACGGCCGACCGGAGGGTGCCGACTTGGTGATATTCTCCCAGCTTATACTGAACGACAAGTCAGACGTCCGCGTTGGAGCCGATCAGCATGCGCCCCCTGTGTGCACTGTTGCAAACCGTTGAATCCGTTGCAATGGCGTTGCATAGCTTTCTAGCCAGCTTGGAACTTCATATATTCAATAGCTTATGCAGTATATTGGAAGTTAAGTATTATCAGGGTGTTGCAGATGGTCACTTGTTACAAAAGATTAATTTCATTATCAAACAAAAAGTTACATATTGGTGCGCATTTTGCAGCTTGGTGTATGTTGATGCACCCTTAATAAATCTCATTAAGTGGCGAGGAATGTACGATGAATCGTAAAAAAGTTATTTCAGTCGCAGCTCTTGCGGCGATGTGCCTGGCTGACGTGGCGACCTTTAATGCGGCTCAGGCCTTCAATATGGGCGACATGTTCAGCCCCAACCGCTGGTTCGGTAACAATAACCGTGATCGCTATTACGATAGGGGTTACTATGGCGGATACGGTCCCTATGGCTATGGTGGTCCCTATGGCTATGGTGGTCCCTATGGCTATGGTGGTTACGGCCCGTATGGTTACGGTGGCTATCCGGGATATGGCGGATATGGCGGATATGGGGGATATGGCGGACAACCAAGCACCATTGTCGTAAACCCGTCGACAGGCAACACCAGATCAGCACCACCGCGACTACCCGAATAACAGCCTGAACCAGGTTTAATTAATATCCGGAGGAGCCAACACCGTGAAAAGCAAACTGATAACGTGCAGTGGCATGCTGCTGGCGGCTGGTTTTCTATTTACCAGTTCAGCCAATGCCTTCAATATGGGCAAGATGATGAATCCATCAAAATGGATGAAAGGCGGCGGCAACAACGATTATGACGATGACTACTACGGTGGTCCCGGCTATCCGCCACCCGGCTATGGTTACGGAGGACCCGGTTACGGTGGTTACGGAGGACCCGGTTACGGTGGTTACGGAGCGCCTGGTTACGGAGCACCCGGCTACGGTGGTTACGGAGCGCCTGCTTACGGTGGCGCACCCGGCTACGGCGGTGCTCCCGCATACAACGCGCCACAGTCGGGTTCCAGTCCCGATGCCAGTGAGATTTCGCGCCTGAAGGAACGTATCAGGGTACTCGAAGAAGGTAGCCGGGAAATTCCACCGCCGTCTTCCTATGGTGGACAACAGGGCTATCAGCAACCTGGCTATAGTGGCCAGCCCGGTTACGGGGGCCAACAACCTGCTTATCAGCAGGCGCCCGCACCGGCATACGGCAACCCCAACTCCCAGTACCGGCCACTCGATAGGAACTGAGGTCAGGGAACCATGCGGAATGGCGCGAAAAGTCAATCTACCAGGTTCTTTTCGGCGCTTTTCTGTAGGTTCCCTGGTCAATTCTTGCTAGTCTGAGGCCACGTACGCCTCACCAGAAATTTGAAGTCAAACGTCCAGTGGTGGTATCTGCTTCCCCGCTTTCCAGTCTCCCGCGCAAACCCGCACTTGCGGTGCTGAGCGCGCCATTGCGGCGTCTGCTGCGCCTTGTCCTGCTACTGTTCGGGTTGCTGGCTGTCAACTCTGTCTACCTGGTCACCCTCAGTATTGCCGGGCAAGTCAGCGACCAGAGCTACGAGAACTATTTCTACCTGCTCATGTTCCTGGCCCATCTCGTTCTGGGACTGCTGCTGATTCTGCCCGCCCTGCTGTTCGCCGCGCTCCACCTTCGCCGCGCCTGGCAACGCCCCAACCGCTACGCCGTACGCGCCGGCATCGCACTCTTTATCACCGCCATCGTGCTATTTGTCTCCGGTCTGCTACTGACCCGCTTCGGTTTCTTCGAGGTCAATGACCCGCAGATCCGGACAACCGCCTACTGGATCCATGCGCTGTCACCCCTGGTACTGATCTGGCTTTTCATATTGCACCGCCTGGCAGGACCCCGTTTGCGCTGGCACAAAGGCCTGCGGTGGGCCGGTGCATCCGCTGTGCTCGCCGCCGTGGCGCTGGGCCTGCACCTGTGGACCCATGACACCGCGCTCGAATTCAGTCGGCCTTTTCTTCCGGCGCTGGTGCAAAACGAGGCAAAGCAGACAATTCCCGTGGAGCATCTAGACACCGACGAAAGCTGCGGCAAGTGCCATGCAGACATCGCGCGTCAGTCCGAGGGCAGCATGCACCGTCTCAGTTCCTTCAACAATCCAGCCTATCGGTTCAGCATCGATGAAGCTCGGCAAGTGCTGCTGGAAAGAGACGGCAATGTACAGGTTGCCCAGCTGTGCGCCGGCTGTCACGACCCCCTGCCCCTGATGTCCGGCAGGTTCTCTGATCCCGCCTACGATCCCGAAAAGGATCCGGCGTCACAAGCCGGTATCAGCTGTCTGGCCTGCCATGCCATCACCCAGGTCAACAGCCCGCGCGGCAATGCCGACTACACTCTGGTCGACCCACCCCGTTACCCGTTTGCCTTCAGCGACAATGCGTTTTTGCAGGCGATCAACCACCAGCTGATCAAGGCCAGACCAGCCTTGCACAAAAAGACCCTGCTCAAGCCGGTGCACAAGCGCGCGGAATTCTGCTCTGTCTGCCACAAGGTCCATCTACCCTACGCGCTCAACCACTACCGGTGGCTACGTGGGCAGAATCACTACGACAGCTTCCTGCTCAGCGGCGTTTCCGGTCACCGTGTAGACAGTTTTTATTATCCACCGCAGGCGGTGAAGAACTGCGCCCAGTGTCACATGCCTCCTGCCCCTTCCGATGATCCGGCGGCGAGGGATTTCGCCGCCAGCGGCCAACGCACGGTACACAACCACCAGTTCGCAGCAGCCAATACTGCGGTCCCGGTGATGCTCGGTCGTCCCGAGCAGGAAAACCAGGCACGCCGCAAGATGCTCTCCAAGGCAGCACGGGTGGATATTTTCGGTATCCGCGAAGACGGCGCTGTGGATGGTCAGTTGCATGCGCCGCTGCGCCCGCAACTGCCGGTACTGGAACCTGGTAAACGCTATCTACTGGAAACGGTGGTGCGCACCCTGGGCGTGGGTCATGAGATGACCCAGGGCACGGCCGACTCTAATGAACTCTGGCTTGATGTAACCATCAGCAACGGCGATCGTGTTATCGGGCGTTCGGGGGCTCTGGACAAGCGGGGAGATGTCGACCCCTGGGCCTACTATCTGAATGCCTACCTGCTGGACCGCGACGGCAACCGGATCGAACGGCGCAATGCACAGGATATTTTCGTTACCCTCTATAACCATCAGATTCCACCGGGCGCGGCCGCCGTAATCCATTATGCGCTGACCATTCCGGCGGATGCGGAAAACGCCATCAGCATCGAAACCAGGCTGCAGTACCGCAAGTTCGACACACGCTTCCTGAGTCATATCGAGGGGGACACCTTCAGCGGCAACCAACTGCCGATCACCACACTGGCCACTGACCGTGTCACCGTACCGCTTAACAATCAGGCGGATGTGTCGGAGCAAACACCTGCTATTGCCGAATGGGAACGCTGGAACGACTACGGCATCGCCCTGCTAAGGCAAGGCAACAGCGGTGCCAACAAGGGCGAACTGCGTCAGGCGAGCACAGCGTTCGCACAAGTGGAAGCGCTCGGCCACGCTGAGGGAGCCTTGAATCTTGCGCGTGTTTTCTACAAGGAGGGCCGGGTCGACGATGCCGCCGAAGCCCTGCGCCGGGCCGCAGCCTTCGACCCCCGGCTCCACCCTGGACCCTGGCTTGGTACTCGGCACTAGTGGACCGGGAACTGGGTAATCTGGATAAGGCCATCGACAGCCTGGAGGCTTTGGCCGACACCCGCTTCCAGTCGGCTCGCGATCGGGGCTTCGACTTCAGTCGGGACTACCGAATGCTGAACGAACTGGGGGGAACCCTGTTCGACCGTGCGCGTCAGGAACGGGGCGCCCACCGCAAAGCCGCCCGGCTGACCCTGCTGCAACGGGCGAAAGGACGATTCGAGCAAGTACTCGAAGCAGACCCGGAAAATGTCACCGCCCACCACAGTCTCGCGCTGGTGTATGCTGAACTGGATCAGCCCGAAACAGCCGCAATGCATAGACAGCTGCACGAGAAATACCGCCCGGACGATCACGCCATCGAGCGCGCGGTCAGCGTGCATCGCAGCCTTAACCCGGCCGCCAATCACGCCGCAGAGTCCGTCGCAATCTACGACCTTCAGCGCCCGGACGCTGTAGAGTTGGAAACGGGCAACCTGGCCTCTTTATTCCAGCGATCCGAGACAACAGATTCCTCCTCCTTTCGAGCGGACAAGCTGACCTCTATACAGGGTAACCGCGAAGAATGAAGGCAGAGAACAAACCGACCCAGCTGAGCCGAGGCGAAGCGGCCATCCGCAAAGCGTTCCGCCGCTCGCTGCTGGTCATCGCCCTGGTGCTGACTGCAACTGCACTCACCTACCTGCTCATCCGCCAGCCGACGCAGCAGCCGACGGTCCCGGAAGCCGAGATCAAGGCACCGGCGGTACTGCTGGAAACACCAGCCGGCCGGCCACCAGTGATATCTTTTACCGATATTACCGAGGCCGCCGGCATCCGCTTTACCCACGTTAATGGCGCGTATGGCGAGCGTCTGATGCCGGAAACGATCGGCAGCGGCGCCGCATTCCTGGATTACGACAACGACGGTGACCAGGATCTGTTTCTGGTCAATTTCCGCCACTGGCCCGACCACCCCGGGGAAAACACCCCTACCCAGGCCCTGTACCGCAATGACGGCCACGGACATTATGAGGACGTTTCCAGCGAAGCCGGCGTGGACATTGAAGCCTATGGTATGGGAGTAGCCATCGGCGATTACGACGATGACGGCTGGGTTGACCTGTTTCTGTCCTCACTGAAGAAAAACCGGCTGTTCCACAACGAGCAGGGCCACTTTCGAGAGGTTACCGACCAGGCTGGCGTCGGGGGTAGGCATGACCTGTGGAGCACCGGCGCCGCCTTCCTCGACTACGATCACGACGGTGATCTGGATCTGTTCGTCGCCAATTACGTCAACTGGACCCGTAAGGCTGACCTGGAGATCGACTTCCGGCTGGCCGGACTGGGACGCGCCTATGGCGCGCCGAATCACTTCACCGGCACCGACAACTACCTCTACCGCAACGACGGCGATGGACGTTTCAGCGATGTCTCAGCTGCGGCCGGTATCCGGGTCCACGACCCGGTGTCTGACCTGCCGGTCGGCAAGGGGCTGGGGGTCATAGCCCTGGACTACGACCGGGATGGCTGGCTGGATCTGGCAGTCGCCAACGACACCGCACGCAATTTCCTGTTTCGCAACCTCGGCAACGGCAAGTTCGAGGAAATCGGCAGCTTCGAAGGAATTGCCTACGACCGCAAGGGCAAGGCTACTGGAGGCATGGGCATTGACGCTGCGCACTACCGCAATGACCAGGATATCGGCATCGTCATTGGCAACTTCGCCAATGAAATGAGTTCGCTGTTCGTCACCGTCGATGGTAAAGCACCGTTTGCTGACGAAGCGGTGACAGAGGGTCTGGGACCAGCTTCCCGCCTGGCGCTGACCTTCGGAGTGCTGTTCCTGGACGCCGACCTCGATGGCCGCCTGGACCTGCTGCAGGCAAACGGCCATCTTGAACACGAGATCAACCGAGTCCAGGCCAGCCAGCATTACGCCCAGCCGGCTCAGCTGTTCTGGAACTGCGGCGAGAACTGCCCGGCTTATTTTGTGCCGGTAAAAGACCCTGGCGATCTCTCTCAACCGATGGTCGGCCGTGCTGCAGCCTACGCAGATATCGATAAAGATGGGGACCTGGATGTATTGATCAGCCAGAATGGCCGCCGTGCTGTACTGTTTCGTAACGACCAGCAACTGGGCCACCACTGGCTGCGGCTCAAGCTGGTCGGCAAGACACCCAACCGCGACGCCATCGGCGCCCGTGTAGAACTCAGTGCCGGCGGTATAACCCAGACCCGCGACGTCCTGCCGGCCCGTTCCTTCCTGTCGCAAGTGGAACTGCCGGTCACCTTCGGTCTGGGGGAGAACGACAGCATCGACACCCTCAGAATAATCTGGCCCGACGGTACCATCCAGTCCCTGGCAGCAGTGGAGATCGATACCACGCTGACGGTTATTCAACCGTAAAGCGGAAATGTAGATCTTGTTATGAATGAGTACGGCAGTTAGCTGACGTCAGCTTGCAGGACACGCTGTGAATACATCCCTGTACGCTCAACGGCCGCGTCCATATGGCCAACGGTCCCGTAAGCTGACGTCGGCTAACTGCCGTACGCTTTAGTAAATTATTGAGACTGGAAGCATGCCACCCACACCCCACTTCCTCGAACGGACATTAATACATATGAAATTCCCTACCCGACAATTCTTTTACCATCTTCCTGTCCTTAGTGCTGAGAAATCCAGGTCGCTGCTGCTCGGCCTGCTGATACTTGCCCTGCCACTACCGCTGCCGGCAGATACACTCTCCGAGCTCCCGGCCGCGTGGCAGGACAAACTGCAAGCGGTCCCCGAAACCGACGTCTCGGGTACGGAACGCGTAGCCAGGGAAGCGATCACCCGCACCCGCACCCAACTGGCGGATCTGTTGCAGGACGGCACCAGCGATGACCCCAAGCGGGCCGAAGGCTACGGTGACCGGGCAGCCCTATATCAGCTCTTTAATATCGACTCTGCGGCCGCGCTGTGCTGGGAAAATGCGCGTTCCCTGCAACCTGCGGATTTCCGTTGG
>JBDNAP010000531.1:0-8320 GCA_039768325.1 Thiogranum sp. | reverse complement strand
CGCCTGTTGATTGAGCATTATGCCGAGGGCGCCAGAGTCCCGATTCTGAAATTGAGGGATAGTGCCAATGAGCAGCTGCGGGAACTGGCGGATTACGTTTATCGCAACATTTTTCTGGGCTATACCGTAAAGCAATGGAATCTGAAACCCGAGGAGCTTTCCCCTTCGGTTACCGCGCGAGTACCCGTCGTAGTCAGCCGGGATGACCGGTATTTTCAGGATACCTATCAGGCCATGCCGCTGGATGGTTATACCGCTCTTTTTCAACGTATGCTGGACCATCCGAATATCGAGGTTCAAACGGGTGCGGATTTCTTCGAGTTAAAAGAAAAAATACGGGCGGAACACGTCTTCTTTACCGGTCCCATCGATGCCTATTTCGAGTACCGTTACGGAAAACTACCCTACCGCAGCCTGAAGTTCAAACACAGCAATCTGGCACAGCAACGCTATCAGTCGGTCGGCACGGTCAACTACCCCAATGATTATGACTACACCCGCATCACCGAGTTCAAGCATATCAGCGGACAGCGGCATCCGCATACCGCTATCGTACACGAATATCCCTGCAGTGAAGGGGATCCCTATTATCCCGTTCCGTGCAGCGAGAATGAGCAACTGTACAAACGTTACAGGGAACTTGCCGAACGGGAGACGGGCACGACCTTCATCGGTCGTCTGGCCAACTATCGTTATTACAATATGGACCAGGTTGTCGCAGCCGCGCTTTCGTGCACGGGTGCATCAGCGTGAAGACGCATTCGCAGTTCAGAATCAGCATCGTAGTCCTTAATTACAACCGTCTTGAGGAAACACGCTATAGCGTAGAACGCCTTCGTGAACTGATAGTGGAGCGGACCGATACCGAGGTCATTGCGGTTGACAACGGTTCCTCGGATGGCACCGCTTCCTACCTGACGTCACAGTCGGATTTTCTGACGCCTGTCATTCTGCACGACAATAGCGGCATCGGTGGTTATGCGGCGGGTTTCGAACGGGCCAGGGGAGACTACATACTCGTGCTGGATGATGAATCACATCCCCGCGACAGCACTACCCAGGACAGGCTGATACAGCATCTGGACAGCCTGCCGGAAACCGGCGTAGTCGCCTGCCGGATTGAAGCCAGCAACGGAAACAGGATGCTCACCTGGCATCTCCCCAAAAATGACGAGCAGGGACCCTCCATGGCCTTTGTCGGCTGCGGGTTTGCAATCCGCAGGCATCTGTTCAGGGAGATCGGCTGGTACGCGGAAGAATTCTTTCTCTACCAGAACGATGTTGATGTGGCGTTCCAGGTCTATCTCAAGGGCTTCTCGATACTCTACGATTCCGCCTGTCGCGTCGTGCACAGGGTCGCGTCTGCCAACCGGTGTCAGCGACGGCAGGTGTTCTATGCTACCCGTAATTCATTGTGGCTGATCCGCGCGTACTACACATGGCCAGGCAAGGCCTACCTGCTGACCTCCCGCGTTATGATCGGGCTGTTGCGCGCGTTGCAGTTCGCCGAACCCGGCGCCTATCTGCGTGGTGTCCGGGAAGGCTTCAGCGCACCAGTGAAACGGCGCCCGCTACCCGCCCGGCTGCGGTCCACTTTCGCGCCATTCTGGCGCCAGAACAGCCTCCTGCACCAGCTATTGCGTCGGGCATGAACAGAGCTCATGCGGCTTGGCGTCGTTGCTCGCGCGCAGACATTGAAGGGCCACACAGCGCAGGCAATTGCCTGCGCATGTCCAGCGGGAGGGGCCTTGTGCTGATAAGGCCAGCCGATCCATGGGCAGCGAAAGCTCAGAGCTTACACACGGCGTCCCAGTACGCGCGGTGACGTTCAACACTCTGCTGCGGGTCTATCACGGCTTCGATGAGTTTTACGCCGGACTGAGTCAGTGTGTCAGCCAATGCCTGTTCGAATTCCCTGGCGCTGCTAACGCGCCGGAAGGGCAGTCGGTAGAGGTCGGCGGTGTGACTGAAATCGAGTCCGGTGGGTGTCGACCAATAGCGTTCGAAATTCTCGAGTCCGGACTGTGGCAGGTAACGGAATATGCCACCACCGTCATTATTGATCACTATCAGGGTGGCGTTGCAGTCACGGGCTGCGAGCAGACCGTTCATGTCATGGTAGAAAGCCAGGTCGCCGATGAGCCCGGCCACCGTCGTACCCTCAGTTGCGGCGGCTGCCAGTCCGAGCAGGCTGGAGACATGGCCATCGATACCGCTGGCACCACGATTGGCGATCAGTTGCAGGGGTTTTTCGTGGCTGGCGGAGAAACTGTCGAGTTCGCGTACCGGCAGGGAATTACCGGCAAACAGTATGCTGCCGGCGGGTAAGCTGTCCAGTAGCGCCGGCACCAGTTGTGCTTCGGACCAGGTATGACTGTCGGTCAGGTCCCGGCGCAGTTGCGCAGCGAGGCGTTCCTGCCGGGAGAACATTTCCCACCAGCTTGCCGACGCCGCGCCAGTGACGCGTGTCGCAAGCCCGTCGCATACGGCCTGCGCTGTCGCACGCAGCATCTCGCCGGTGCGGTGCAGTGGATCGGGCCAGCGACCGGACGGGTCGACCAGAATAAGCTTACCGGCTTGCAAGGAGTGCAGGTAGTGCAGAAGTGATCTGGAAACCGGCATGCTCCCGAAGCGCAATACCCAGTCAGGCCGATACTTTTCGCTGAATTCGCTATGGCGCAGAAAGGCATCGTAGTGGCACAGGATACGGGAACGGTCATGACCGCCATAACGTAAACCGGACAGCGGATCAGCGAGTATCGGACAGTTCAGCTTTTCCGCCAGGCGCGTGAGTGCAGGCGCGAAATCAGCCCCGAACCGGCCCGGGCCACAGACAATTAATCCGGGCTGGTCGGCGATACGCGCCGCGACACGATCCAGTTGAGCATCGGGCGGTGTCAGTACGGGGAATTCCACCGCCACCCCTGATGCCACCGGTGACAGTTCCGGTGTCGATTCCGCCAGCAGCGGTTCGTGAAAGGGAATATTGATGTGCACCGGTCCCGCTAAGGGCCAGCAGCTCTGGTGCACCGCCCGTGTCGCCAGGCTGTGCAGAAAAGCCCGGTCGTCTGCGTGTTGCTGCGTCGCCGGCAAGGCGTGGAAAGCACGCGCCGTCTGCTGAAAAAGTTTGCTCTGGTCGATGGTCTGGTTAGCTCCACAGCCTTGCAGTTGCAAGGGGCGATCGGCAGACAGCAGGATCAGCGGTACGGCGGCCTGATCCGCTTCGATGACAGCCGGATACCAGTGCGCCGGTGCACTGCCCGATGTTGCAATCAGCGCAACCGGTGCGGCGGTGATGCGCGCCATACCCAGCGCGAAAAACGCCGCACAACGCTCGTCTACCTGCACCCATGTTCGAAGTGACGGGTGTAACTCGCTGGCCAGGGCAAGCGGTGTGGAACGTGAACCGGGTGAAATGACCACCCGATCGACACCTGCGGCCGCCAGGCCGTCCAGCAGGGCCCAGGCCCGCTGTAGATTATCCGCCCCCCCGGCGTTCATGAAAGTCCGGCCTGTTGCCGTGCCGGCGGGTGTGTCACGGGTGTTGCAGGCTGTTCAGCGCTCTCCTGTATGGCTTCCAGCATGGCGCGCAGTTTTATTTCGGTTTCCTGCAGTTCAGCCTGTGGATCCGAGTCGGCGACAATGCCCGCACCGGCGAACAGCTCGGCACTGCGCCCCTGCAGTACAGCGCAACGCAGCAGCACAGACAATTCACCGTCGCCGTTTGGTTGCAGCCATCCGACAATACCGCTGTACCAGCCGCGGGCCAGGTTTTCATGGTCCTGCAGCCACCGGCAGGCCGTGGCCGTTGGTGTGCCTGCCACCGCGGGCGTCGGGTGCAGTCGCCGGGCAGCGTCGAGCAGACTCACGCCGCTTCGAAGCGTGCCTTTGATGGGGGTCCACAGGTGTTGAAGGTTGCGCAGCTTGACGACCGCCGGAGGGTCCGGCAGGTCGAGTTGGCGGCACAGGGGTTCGAGCGCGGCCTGTATGGATTTCACGACCAGGGCATGTTCGTGCTGTGTCTTACTGCTGTTGAGCAAGCGCGAGGCCAGTTGCCGGTCCCGTCCCGGCTCCTGTGAGCGGCCGGTGGTGCCGCCCAGCGCATCACAGCGGATGCTTCTGTCGCACAGACCGACCAGCCGTTCCGGGGTTGCCGATACCACCGTGTTGTCGCCAAGCTTAATGGCGAGTAGCAGACAGGACGGGTACAGGCGTGCCAGCCTGGACAGTATCTTCGTGGCCTCGAAAGACCGGGACGCCTCTACCCGGATGCGCCGTGCAGGGACCACTTTGTCCAGCTGGCCGGATTTGATGGAACTAATAGCCTTTTGCACGGCCTCTGTCCAGCTTGCGTCAGCCTGTGGGGTGACGCGCATCGCCTGGTCGCCGATGTCTTCCAGCGGCTTTTCCGCTGCAGACACAGCCTGACACAAACGTTCGATCAACCCTGACCAGTCCCTGAGTACGGCGTCTGCGTGTTGAAGTTCTTTGCCGCTGCAGGTGAAGGTCATGCTGGTCTGTCCCGTTTCGCTGCGCAGCAGGAGTCGGGGTACGTACAGCAGGCTGTTGGGCAGACCTTCCCAGCAGGCTGTCATGGGGTCATCGGGAGCGAAGGCCAGCGTACAGAATACGCCCGGGCCCGGGCCTGATGAATCGGACTGCTGTGCTCGCTGCCAGTTTCGTTCGAGTTGCTGCAGTGCATTTGACAGTGTATCGAAGCGCTGTGTGCCACTGCTCGTGCTGCACCAGGCTTCACCCAGGCCCAGTTGCTGCAGGTCCCGGTCGGGACGAGCCCAGTAGAAGTAAGGCGCCGGCAGCGCTGGCAGGTTCGTCACATGCAGGCCGGGGCATGCCAGGGTCAGGCTGAACAGGCTGCAGGCGGGAATCCCGGTGTTAAACTGTTTGCGAAATTGTGCCTGTAGCTGGTGTTGAAACCGGGCGGCGTCGAAGGTGTCATGCATGGTTGTGTCGGGGCGGAGGAATTTTTGCTGATTTCGCTTAGGCCGCTATTCCGGTTTGCCCTCGTAGACTGTGTGAGCGCGTATTTCAAAGCGGGAAATGATATCCGCCGCTGCCAGGTTAAACAGGCTATTCACCATGGGTTCAAGAAAACTGCTCCTCAGTTGCAGGTCGATACTCAACGATACCCTGCAGCGTTGTAAGCCGGCCGCTTCGAAACGCCATTCTAACCGAAGGCAGCGGAACGGACCATCGTCCGAATGTACAGTGATGCGCGCAGGGCGCTCCAGTTCGGCAGTACTGACGAAGGGTTGACGTAACAGTTTCAAGCCAAGCTGTTGTGCTACCCGCAGGCGCTTGTCGGAGCGCTCGACGATCCTGGCGCTTACCCAGCCGGGCACGTAGTCCGGGTAGCTTTCAATGTCCGCCGCCAGATCAAAAAGTCGCTCGCAGGACCAGGGGAGGGTTCGTGACGCGCTATGCGAAGGCATGGATGGAAATTGTCCCGGTCTTTACCCTGTTGAAGTTGGCCATCGAGTACTTCTTCAAGCTGATATTGACGGATTCCGGGGTACACGGCAATGCCATTGCCGCGTTGCTGTCTGCGTCTCTTCGGGCAAGGCGATAAGCGGTGATCCGCGCGCTTAGCCGCACTTGAGATGCCGGGCTGGCCTCGATGAAAGATTAAATTATCTATATTTATTAATGGCTTGCCTGACAGATTGATTGATACTGGCGGCTGCCGCAGAATAGCCCACCTTGCATGGACCGGTAAAATGCGGTCGGCGGACAGGAATTTGTAATTCAATCAGAGGAGTAAGGTTCGTGAAATTGATACTTTTGGGTGCGCCAGGTGCTGGTAAGGGAACGGTTGCGAAGTTATTGACCGATGTCGATGGCTCGGTACAGATTTCAACCGGGGACATACTGCGTGGCGCAGTACAGGCCGGGACCGAGCTGGGCAAGCAGGCTGATGCCTTCATGAAAGCCGGCGACCTGGTTCCTGATGATCTGATCATGGGGATCATGGAAACACGTTTGCAGGAGCCGGATTGCCAGCAGGGTTTTCTGCTGGATGGTTTCCCGCGCACCATTCCCCAGGCCGAGGCGTTGAAGGGATTGCTGGACAAGCTTGGTATCAAGCTGGATATGGCTGTCAATCTCGATGTGCCGCGGGATGTGATCCTGGATCGCCTGACCACGCGCCGCACCTGTTCAAACACCGACTGCCAGGCGATCTACAACGTTAAGAGTAATCCGCCCAAACAGGAAGGGGTCTGCGATAAATGCGCCAGCCCGGTTATTCAGCGCGATGACGAAACAGAAGAAGCCATCAGCAAGCGTCTTGAAACCTATAATGACAAAACCGCGCCACTGGTTTCCTTCTATGAGAAAGAGGGTCTGTTGGCCAATGTCAACGCCACTTCCAGCGACGTGGTTGTTGAATCGATCAAGGATAAGATCGGCATTTAACCCGGCGGTTCCGCTTGTCAGGCCAGATCCAGACCCCTGCATAGTGCTCTATGAGGGGGTTTTTGTTGTTTGCGACGCGGGGCGCTCCATCAGTTGCTGAATCCGGTCGGCAAGGGCGTCTACCAGATCACTGTGTGGTGTTTCCTGCCGGCGGAGTTTGACGAAGATCTTCTCGAGCTGTTTGCGCCGGTCTGTATCCAGCGTCTGCAGCCAGGCCGGCGGCTGTTTCAGTTCCAGTGGGGCACGGTGGGCATGGGTGCGGTCTTCTATCATGCTGTGGTGGTACAGGGCCCGGCCCAGTACCACATAGGGAAAATTGATATTGCGCATCGGGCCGATACTCAGTTGCTTACCGCCCAGGGGCAAGCCAAGGATTTTGATGTCTGCGATACGATCCGTCGTCACCCAGGCCGAGACACCCCCGATCATGGCACCGATACCCGCACCCAGAAACAAGGAAGCGCCGCCGACCGCCAGGTCGATAATGCCGCCGGTCGCGGCGCCGCCAAGCGCCCCGGTGGTGATCAGTTGCTGTTGTGTCAGCCCGAACAGAACCCAGGTCTGCTCGGCGAAAAGGTCCTCAGCAAGCAACTGGACGTGCGCTTCATGGCGTTCCAGGTGTTTGTGGTTGTAGATCTGTTCCACCTCATTGCGACATTGCTGTTCCATCGATGTCAGTTCCCGCTTGTACGCTTGCTGCAAGCTGTCGCGTACTGCATTGCCGGCCCCGTCTCCCTTTAGTCTGCGCTGGCAGGTGTAGCTGACCATACGGCTGATGGTTTCCGCCATCATGCGTGCCGACAGTTTACGCCGCCGTTGCTGCTCCTGTTGCAGGACCTGTACCGCCTTTTCCAGGGACTCACGCCACTCTTCCCTGATCTGTCCGAAGGCGAGCAGTAACTGAATGCGCCTGTCAAAATCAGCGGTCATGGCGTCGAAGATGCGTACAATCCGGAAGTACTGGCCGAGGGCATTGTTCCATTCTTCGCTGTAGTCCGAGTCGCCAATCATATTGATCAGCGCAAGACTGGGTTGGCCGGTCCAGCGCAGAATCTCCATCTCCGCTTCATACTCTTCCCCGAACGGCCTGGAACCATCGATCACGTAGAGTATGCCGGCTCCGTCCAGGATGGGTGTCAGCAGGCTGCACTCGGCGGCGAAACGATGATCGTCGTGGTGCTCTTCCACAAACATGCGCACGATATTCGCCCGGTCCACCGAAGAGCCGGGTTGTTTCTGCATCCATTCCAGCGCGGCCCGCGCGCGCTGGAATCCGGGCGTATCGACAAGCGCATAAAGTGTTTCGCCATCGACCTGCATCGGGTAGTAGCGGTTGTCGACCGTGGTGCCCGGTATCGGTGAGATGGCGACGCTCTCGTCCTGCGCCAGCGTGGAGACGATGCTGCTCTTCCCCTTGTTGGGGTGACCGACGATGGCGAACAGGGGTGTCGTCATTGTACTGACCCCATGGACTCGATATGCAGGTCCGGGTCTTTGAGTTGCCGCAGAGTCAACTGCCAGGTCTCACGGTCGAGCCCGGACACGCCGTCCCGCCCTCCCCACAGCAGGATGATAATGGGTTGTTGCCTGTTGCATTGCGCGCGAATATTCTGAATGAAATCGAGAAATTCGAGCAACGGCGGCTCCCATGATTTCACGATGACTGCCACACCTTCAGGTTTGAGATTACAGAGAGACACGATTGTCGCATTATCCTGGGCCGTGCTGCGGATACCTCCTGCCATCATAAAATCCAGGCAGCTGATTCCCATGGTCTGCAGTTGTTTCGCGGCACTCGCGGCATTGACACCGGTGCCGGACCAGTCGATGACCGCACATTTCAATGCATAACTGCCTGATTCCGGCGCGCCGAAGTCGCTGCCGGTGT
>JBDNAP010000092.1:0-5104 GCA_039768325.1 Thiogranum sp. | reverse complement strand
CCGGCGATCACCAGGCACGCGGAGGCGCGCAGATCGGTCGCCATGACCGGTGCGCCGTGCAGTTTCCTGACACCGCGTACAATAGCTGTGTTGCCTTGCAGTTCGATGTCGGCGCCCATGCGCTGCAATTCCTGCACATGCATGAAACGGTTCTCGAAAATGGTTTCTGTTACAGTTGCCGTACCGGCCGCGGTGGCATTCAAGGCGACAAACTGGGCCTGCATGTCAGTCGGGAAAGCCGGGTAAGGTGCGGTGGTGAGGTTGATGGCTTGCGCACGCCGGCCACGCATGTCCAGCGTCAGACCGCCCCCACCCGCGCTGATTTCGGCACCGGATTCGCGCAATTTTTCCAGCATGGCATCAAGGTAGTCCGGATCGGTATTTCTCAGCCGTACCTTGCCGCCGGTGGCTGCGGCGGCGACCATGAAGGTGCCGGTTTCGATACGGTCGGGAATAATCGTATGGCTGCCACCGTGCAGTTGCCTGACGCCTTCGATGCGGATGGTGTCTGTGCCGGCACCGGCGATTTTCGCTCCCATGGCGGTAAGGCAATCGGCCAGGTCTATGATCTCCGGTTCGCGGGCGGCATTTTCGAGCACCGTCGTGCCGTCCGCCAGGGTGGCGGCCATCATCAGGTTCTCTGTTCCTGTCACAGAGACCAGATCGAAGAAAAACCGTGCGCCCTTCAGGCGGCCGGCCCTGGCCTTGATGTAGCCGTCTTCGATCTCGATCTCTGCGCCCATTGCCTTCAAACCCTGTATATGCAGGTTTACCGGGCGCGAACCGATGGCACAACCACCGGGCAGTGAGACTTCAGCTTCGCCAAAGCGTGCCAGCAGGGGGCCGAGTACCAGTATCGAGGCCCGCATGGTTTTGACCAGATCATAGGGTGCGCGCAGATCCGTGATGCTGGAATTATCCGCCACCAGTTCCATCTTTTCGCTGAGCTCGATACGGGTGCCAAAGCGGCCCATGAGTTCCAGCGAGGTGGTAATGTCGCGTAAATGAGGGACATTCCGGACAGTCACGGGTTGCGGGCTTAACAGTGTCGATGCCAGTACCGGTAGAGCGGCGTTCTTGGCGCCGGATATGCTGATTTCACCGTGCAAGGGACCGTTACCGATAATATTGAGTTTATCCATGTGTGCCGGGCCACGCGTGGTTAGTCGATGTCATGTTTCGGAGTCACTGTCAGCAGCGGGTGTTTTCAGTGTGGCGAAGGCTGCAATGATACGGTCGATCTGTTCACTGCTGTGTGCAGCACTGACACTGCAACGCAACAGGCTGTCGGTGGTGGGTGAGGCTGGTGGCATGACGAGGTTCACGTAAGCGCCGCGTTGCATGAGTTCATTCCACCAGCTAATCGCCTGGTCACGCTGCTTGATGGTGACGGCGACCACCGGGCTGACCTGTGGGCTGACTGCAAAGCCAAGTTGTTTCAGGCCATTGTACAGCCGGTTGGCGTTCTCCCATAGCTGTACGCGCAGTTGCGGGCGTTCCTGCATCAGGCGCAGTGCAACCCGTGTGGATGCAATGACGGAAGGCGAGGGTGACGCGGTAAATATGTAGGAACGGATTGCAAAGCGTATGGCTTCCAGTTCAGCGTGGCTACTGACACAGTAGCCGCCAGTAGCGCCCAGACTTTTGCTGAAGGTGCCGACTACGAAGTCCACATCGTCTTCCACACCGGCCGCTTCGGCAACACCGCGACCATGTTCGCCAAGCATGCCCAGCGAATGCGCTTCATCAACCAGCAGAATGCCGCCGTACTTGCGTTTCACTTCGGCAATATCGGCGAGAGGCGCCTGATCGCCCAGCATGCTGTAGATACCTTCTACGATAATCAGGGTATTCGCTACCCGGTCGCCGAGCCGGCGCAGGCGTTTTTCCAGATCGGCAGCATTGTTGTGGCGGAAACGGATGACCTCGGCGCCACCCAGGCGTACGCCGTCGTAGATGCTGGCATGACTGTCGGCGTCCAGTACGATGACATCGCCGGCCCCGGCCAGGGTTGAGCCCATGCCCATGGTGGCCGCGTAACCGGTGGAAAATACGATCGCGTGCCTGCGGTCGAAATAGGCTGCCAGCTCCTGTTCAAGTTTCACGTGCTCGGCAAAGGTACCGTTGGCCATACGCGAGCCGGTAGTGCCGGTACCCAGCTCCTCGACGGCTTTTTTCGCGGCAGCGACGCATTCGGGATCAAAAGTCAGGCCCAGGTAGTTGTTAGTCCCGGCGAGAATGACCTTGTGACCATTGACGATGGCTTCGGTAGAGGAGAGGATCTTTTCCGTGACGGCACCGAAGGGCATGATGCCGAGTTTTTCCAGTTCGGCACGGATTTCGATGATGGGCTGGAACTTATCGAACAGGCTCATGACTTCAGTTGGTCAGCTTTTCCAGCTGCTGCGCCAGATCGTGAATCGTGCGGATGTCCGGGAGTATGTTGAGCGGGATCGATATGTCAAAGTGATCTTCAATCTGTTCGATTAATTCCATCACCTGCAGCGAGGTAAGCCCCAGCTCGGTGACCAGTTCACTGTCCTCATTGAGGATAATACCCTGTTTGGCGAACGGTTTGAGAATTTCGAAAATTCGGGTCAGAAATTCATTGTAGTCAGGCATTGAACAGTACGCACCCGGATCCAGTTTGGGACAGATTCACTCGGCTTGCGCCAGACGACGCGGGCCGCTAGATTCGCAAATACCGAATTGTACTTGGAGTTGAGCGGTGGTGCCATGGTGTCGGCCATGCGCATTTGCCCGGCGAATGTTATCTTTACGCAAATGACTCGAATTTCATTGGCCAGGAAAGCACGCGGAACCACGTGTAAGAATTTATTGTCCCCGTGTTCCCATCTGCTGGCATGGCATTTTTCTGTTGGACTGAGGCTGAGGCTACCGCACCGTGCAGCGACCTGAGACTGTCCGCTCCGAGTCTGTAATCCAGAACGTGACTTCCACGCCCCATGTGTGGTTGGTGACCGGCTATCGAGCCGGCGAGCGCGGTCAGATTCTTGCGCTGGCTGAGGCATTGGGCTGGCCCTTCGATATCAAGGAACTCAGCTACCGGAAAATCGAGTTTCGCACCAGCCTGTTTCGGGGCAGCGATTTGCGCGGGATTCGATTACAGGACTCCAGTGCGCTGGAACCGCCGTGGCCGGATCTGGTGATTTCGGGAGGGATGCGCAATGAACCTGTCGGACGCTGGATTCGTGAGCAGTCAGGGGGTAGAACGCGGCTCGTTCATATTGGCCGCCCCTGGGCGAACCCGGATCAGTTTGATCTGGTGATCACAACGCCACAGTACCGGCTGCCAGAGCGCGACAATGTCTTGCACAACGCCATGACCCTGCACAGGGTCAGTGCTGAACGTCTTAAGGCTGAAGCCGGTCACTGGGGCTCACGGTTCATGCATTTACCGAAACCCTACACGGGCGTCATTGTGGGCGGCAACAGTGGTCCTTATACGCTGGGCGCAAAGGCGGCTGAGTCGATTGCCCGGCAGGCAAGCCGCATGGCCGGGCAGCGCCATGGAGCCTTGCTGATATCCACCAGTGCCCGGACTCCGAACTCGGTTGTGCAGGTTTTGAAACAGACTGTTTCGGTACCCTATTATCTCTACCATTGGCAAGCCAATGACGTGGCCAATCCCTATTTTGGCATACTGGCCTTAAGTGATGAGCTCATTGTGACAGCGGATAGTGTGTCCATGCTCAGTGAAGCCTGTGCCACCGGCAAGCCGGTTTATATGGCCGAACTGGGTGGCTATCGCTATCCGATGCGTCCCGGCCGGAAGACGGTGGTTGATTTTCGCCTGAGTGCGCTGACCTACAGCTGGATGATGCGTTTTGGTCCCAAGCGTCTAAGTCGTGATATTTGTCTGGTGCACAATAGACTGTTATCGGAGGGTCGGGCAGCCTGGCTGGGTGAATCGTTGCAACAGCGTACCGACACGAGTTCATCTGATATGGATCATGCGCTGCAAAGGGTTCGTGCCTTGTTCGGATACCCTTACCAAATAAATGAGTGTGCCGGCTGACACCCGCACTTATTATGCAGACTTGTCGGTTTCCTGCATTGAGACGCCACCGTCATGCAGGCGATAAACGCGGTCAGCTGTTTCTACCATGGCCGTTTGGTGCGATATCGCCAGAATTGTCAAACGGCCGCGCAGATCTTCCATGGTCTTACCGATGGCCGCCGCGTTCTCGGGGTCGAGCGCGCTGGTGGCCTCATCCAGGATGAGTAAGCGGGGTTTGTGAACCAGGGCGCGCGCAATCATGATACGTTGCCGCTGCCCGCCGGATAGCTTGGTACCGCGTTCCCCCACCGTGCTGTGTATGCCTGCCGGTATGCGGGATATGAATTCCCAGGCGCCCGCCGCCTGCAAGGCCTGCACAGCATCCTGTTCACTGAGTTCAGGGTCATCCAGGGTCACGTTGTGCAGGATAGAATCGTGCAACAGCAGCGTTTCCTGGGGAACATAGCCGATCATGTGCCGCCATGCCTTAAGGTCAAGTTCTGTCAGAGGAATACCGTCGACACGTACGCTGCCCGATTGCGGGCGAATTAATCCGATGACAAGGTCTACAACGGTGGTTTTCCCGGAGCCGGACGGTCCGATCAGGGTGGTCAGGCGGCCTGCAGGAATTTCAAGATTCACATTAGTCAGCACCTGGTGTTGATCATAGCTGAAGGTGACCGCATGCAATTGTATCGACTGTTCAAGCGTTGCTATGGTCCCGGTGCTTAATAATTCTTCGGCCCGCCGTGCTTCCTGAATGCCTTTTTTCAACGACCAGAAGGCACTTTCACCCAGCACCAGTTTCTGATACTGCTTCTGTACTTTGCCCAGTTGACTGAGCATTTTACCCAGTACCACGACCAGTACCATCACGGTTGCCAGCGGCATTTCGAGTTTTACCAGCGCCACGAACATGCCGAGTGCGATAACGATGGTGAACATTTCATCCTGGGCGGCTTTGAGGACTGCAGTGCTGAAAATCTGTTTGCGCAGCGCTTTATTAAGTTTCGATGTTTTCATGGCCAGTACAGCATCAGCCAGGTGTTCTCTTGCCATGGCTTTCAGCGGCTTAACCGACTG
>JBDNAP010000530.1:0-7597 GCA_039768325.1 Thiogranum sp. | reverse complement strand
GGCAGCAAGAAAAATGCGCGCCTCGCCCCCGCCATCGAGATTGGCGGCGACGATAATATCAGCTGCAGCCAACAGTTGCGCTTCGCCAAACACGGCACCACGCCCGTTACTCAGCACGAAACGATTGTCAGCCCCCTGACGGCGCTGTGCAATGCGATCGGGATAGGCGAAAGCCAACAGCACACCGGCCATGCGCAGATCCGCATTATCTTCCGGTGCAGCGCCACAATAAAGCTGACGTTGCCATTGGCGCGCCGTATTACGGATCTGCCTGAGCAGGCCGTGACCGGCATCATGGGCCGGCCCGATACCACGCAACAGCTCCAGGCGCAGGACGATATCCGCATCCTGCGGCTGCACACCGCGCAGCGGGTCGCGTTCACCCAGCAGCGCCGCAAGTTCGCAGGCCAGGCTGCCGTAACCCAGTGCCCTGCCGCGCAGCATCATGTGAGCCAGACGCGGGTGGGCACCCAGTTGCAGCATGGCGCGACCCTGCGCCGTGACACGGGCGGACGCATCCAGTGCGCCCAGCCTCTGCAACAGATCCGTCGCCTGGGCAATATGCGCCGCTGGCGGCACATCCAGCCACTTGAGTTGTGAGACTTCACGCACCCCCCAGTGCGCCAGTTCCAGTACCAGCGGTGTCAAATCGGCTTGCAGAATCTCCGCCGGGCTGTGCGGCAGTAAATGCTGGCGTTCCGGCCATAAGCGGTAGCATACACCGGCTTGCAGGCGGCCGGCGCGGCCGCAACGTTGATCGGCCGCCGCCTGCGACACGGGCAGCGTCACCAGGCGGGTCAGACCGCTGTTTGGATCAAAGCGTTGCAGGCGCATCAATCCCGAATCGATCACCACGCGAATGCCTTCGATAGTCAAACTGGTCTCGGCGATAGCAGTGGCCAGCACCACTTTGCGTTTTCCCCCGCTCGCGGGCTGGATGGCGGTATCCTGAGCCGGCGCATCGAGTTGTCCGTGCAAAGGCGCAAGGATAACATCGTCACCCGGGTCCGCCGAACGCAGCGCCGCCTCCAGCTGGCGGATCTCACCCACGCCGGGAAGGAATACCAGTACACTACCGGTCTCCTCGCGCAACACCATCAGCACAGCACGCAGCACATCCTCTGCAAACGCGCGGCGCTGACGTGCAAACGGCGAGCGGGTTGGCCGGTAGCGGGTGTCCACCGGATAACTGCGGCCCTCACTGGCAAGGATCGGTGCATCGCCGAGCAACCGTGCTACCGCCGCACCATCGAGCGTTGCGGACATTGCAACGAGGCGCAGGTCCTCGCGCAAAGCGGCCTGGCTATCCAGGCACAAGGCCAGAGCAAGATCGGCCTGCAGACTGCGCTCGTGGAATTCGTCGAACAGAACCAGGCCAACCGTATCGAGCGCCGGGTCATCCTGCAACAGTCGCGTCAGGACGCCCTCGGTAACGACTTCGATGCGCGTCGACGCTCCAACCCTGGTATCCAGCCGAATGCGATACCCCACCGTATTACCGACTTGCTCCCCCAGACAATGTGCCATGAAGCGCGCAGCGGTGCGCGCCGCCAGGCGCCTAGGTTCCAGCATGACGATTTTTCTTCCGCGCAACCATTCCGCATCCAGCAAAGCCAGCGGTACACGCGTGCTCTTACCGGCACCGGGCGGTGCCTGTAAGACCGCATTGCAGTGGCAGGCGAGGGTGTGCCGCAAATCCGGCAGCACACTGTCGATCGGAAGTGAGGATGCTTGTTTCAACGCTGTTCCACCCGAATGTATCTCATCACAAAAATCGACCCATTCAGAGAGCCAGGCAACGGTCAGATGCAACGACTATTGAGGTCGGACGCAAAAGTCGGAACAGCAAAAGCGGGCGCATTAGCCAATGCATCGAGCAGTTGCCGAGGTGGTTGCCAGCCGCGGCAGCCATTCCACTCCAAGGATAAGCGCTCGTTGCCTCTTCTTCATTGCTACAAAAACACGCACTTGGGAACCAAGTCCATCCGCAGCAATGTGTTCAGGTCCTACCGACTTTCGCGACCTGGTTTGTGCCCCAATTCCAGGTTCTCACCACCTTTTCACCGGACAGGGGCAACAGCCGGAACTCCAGATCGGGAAACTCCAAGATGGCGCAACTGTGATTGAATTTTGTACTGCCTGGATTAATGACCAGCGTGTTGGCCAGGCGCTCGGCAAAAACCTGATGGGTGTGCCCGACCACCAGAACGTCGTACTCAAATCCCTGTAGACGTTCACTCCACGTCTGTTTGCGGTCCGGGAGTATTTCTCCCCTTTCATCCAGTAACTTGATACCTTCCATGCATGAGTGCGGCGGACTTGCATGAACCATGTACAATTTCTTCCCCTCAATCACCAGGTCCAGCACAGAAGGAAGATCGCCGAAAAATCTGCCGGTTCGGGTTTCCTGCTTATCAGCCGATTCGTCCACATACCATAAATCGTGGTTGCCCGTAATCGCTCTGCAGTCGCCTGCAATGAGCAGATCAAGCGTTTCATCCAGCTCGTCCCCATAACCGGCGATATCGCCTGCACATAAAATGCAGTCCACTCTCGCCGCCTTAAACAGCGACAAGGCTTCCGCAACGGGTGCAGCAGTGGCATGAGGATCGCTGATTAAGCCTATTCTGCTAGACACAATCACTCTCAGCTCTGATTACAGGCCATTGGCGCACCAAGCTTCAGGGCGATACGCGGCCGGAACAAGCTATTTAATGATGCGGTAACAGGGGGCATATTCCTTGCCTGGCAGTTTCATGCGGTGCTGTGCAACAAACGAGGTCAACAACGAATCCATCGGCCCCATGATGCTTGCATCACCCTGTATCTCGAAGTGGCCAAACTGCTCGATGGCACGAATCCCCTCATCCTTTACATTGCCGGCAACAACACCGGAGAAAACACGGCGCAGATTGGCAGCGAGCAAGTGGCGCGGTTGATTCTTGTGTAACTCGAGATTCCGCATGTTTTCATGCGTGGGGATAAACGGTTTTTGAAATTCCGCGTCGATCTTCAGCAACCAGTTGAAATAGTACGCATCGTCCCTGTCCTTGCGGAACTGACGCACCTGTTTGACAGCGGATTGCACTTCGTGGGCCACGCGGACAGGATCATCGACAATGATCTTGTAACGCTGCTGCGCCTCCGGACCCAGGGTGTCGGCAATGAACTTATTGATCTGTGTGAAGTAGTCCCGCGCGCTCTGCGGGCCGGTAAATACCAGCGGGAAGGGGATGCCCCTATTATCCGGATGCAGCAGGATGCCGAGAATATAAAGAATTTCCTCCGTCGTCCCGACGCCACCCGGAAATACCACAATGCCATGACCGGTACGGACGAAGGCTTCCAGGCGCTTCTCGATATCCGGAAGAATGACGAGATCGTTGACTATCGGGTTGGGCGATTCAGCGGCAATAATGCCCGGCTCCGTGATACCGAGATACTGGCCGCCACTGATCCGTTGCTTGGCGTGTCCGATCGTCGCCCCTTTCATGGGCCCCTTCATGGCACCCGGACCACAACCGGTACAGATGTCCAGGCCGCGCAGCCCCATCTGGTAGCCAACCTCCTTGGTGTAATCATACTCAGAACGTGTAATCGAATGCCCGCCCCAGCACACTACAAGATTCGGATTGGTCATCGGGCGCAGAATGTCGGCATTGCGCAGGATGTGAAATACTGCGTTGGTAATGCCATCGGAAGCATCCAGATCAAAATTCGGGGTATTACTGATCTCGTCGCTGACATAGATAACATCGCGCAGGACGGCGAACAGGTGCTCTCGGATGCCCTTTATCATACTGCCGTCCACGAAGGCACTGGACGGCGCACCTCTGACCTCCAGTTTGATGCCGCGCTCTTCCTGGATGACACGGATATCGAAAGACTGGTAACGTTCCAGCAGTTCCTTGCCGTCATCCATATAATTGCCGCTGTTGAGTACCGCCAGCGAGCAGTTACGGAACAATGTGTATAAGCCGCCCTGGCTGGTATCGAGCAGTTTATTCACTTCGAGCCTGGACAGGACATCCAGACTGCCTTCCGGGGATATTCGTGCATTGATCAAATTGTCGTTCATGACCGCACTGCTTTTCCGCCAAACAACATCGCCAGTGTCAGTGCGACAGTGACCACCACCATGGCAGCGGAGAACACCACCAGAGCTTCGGCCATCGTAATACCAAACAACAACTCCGGCGTGTATCCGCAAGGCTCCCATACTTTAAACAGCTTGGGAAACCATACATCCAGCGCAAACCAGCCGGGCAAGCCGGAGTCCATACCACAGCTGCCTTCCACAGTACCGCGCTCTGTGGCCAGCGTCAGCCAGGCACGCTCAAGCAGACCGACCATTATCACCGTGTTGAGCACGTGCGCCATGACAAGTAAAGGCCGCGACCTGCGCACCAATAGTGTCAGCAAGGCAAGCAGGATAAAAGCCAATACCCAGATACGAACATGAATGCAAAGCATACAGGGCATGTACTCCAGCACGTACTGGTAGATCAATGCCACAGCCTCCATGGACAGACCCAGCACCACAAGCGCCAGCCAGTACCAGGCACTGCTGCCAATGGTTTCCAGTTTACTCAGCATTTACAAACTCCGATTCCGATGAAAAAGAAATGATAAGGGGCTTGCCTACGATTAGCGAGTGCATTGTCATCTTGTGACTCAATAGCGGTAACTGCCTTCAATATCTTCAGAGGTCAAAACCCCAAGCACCCGAGGGATTCCCGGCACCGTCTGGCTGATCACGTACAGCGCTTCGGCGCCGCTTTTTGTTAACTTGTCCTGCGCTTCCTGCAAGGTCGCCCCCATATCGACCGTTGTAACCTGCAGGCGTTCACCCGGGAGGTCTATCAGGTCATAGCTTTCCTCATCCGGTAGCTCCTTGCGGGCCCGGACCAGATCAACCGCTGCCAGCAGCAGATCCGCCTCCCCGCTTTCACGGACCAGAATCCATAACGGTTGCTCGGCGAGTGCATTGTCGGCCTCAGCCGGCGTTACCAGCCTGGGTAACACCGCCACCCGACGGCTCATGACACTCGCCACACCGATACGGCGCAGGGATTGCGCCATTGGGTCATTGCGGTAATCAAGACCCCGTGCACGCAGCAAGCCCTGAAAAAGTGACTCACGACGACCGATACGACCGGCGGTAATGGTCGCGGCGACCACCGCCAGCATGCCGGGCAAAATGAAGTTCGGCTCCCCGGTCAGCTCCAGAATAGCGATCAGGCCCGCCAGGGGCGCCTGCATGGTACCGGCCATCATGGCCCCCATACCGATCATGGCGTACAAACCGACCGATGAAACATCATTAATGCCCAGCATGGTGCCGACAGCACTCAGTAACGCTCCCGCGGCAGCACCGATAAACAACATCGGCCCGATAATTCCACCGGGCAGACCCAGACCGATGCCGCCGGTGGTGGCGATTATTTTTATCACGAGAATGACCAGCAACAACATGAACGCCGGTTCACCGCGCAGAATACTATCGACTGTATCGTCGCCAATCCCCATCACCTCAGGCACTATCGCCCCGCACAAGCCGAGCAGTAAGCCGGCAACAACCGGGCGCGACCAGTTGGGCAGTTTTTGACCCTGCACCGAGACCCATTGAAACAACCCGTTAAACCCGGCGGCAAGCAGACCGATGAGAATGCCGCACACCAGGATATAGGGCAGTTCATAAAGTGCGCCCAGCGACAGAGACGGAACATTGTAGGCAAGATCACTGCCAAAAACGGCCCGCGTCAGTGTCGTAGCGCTTACCGTGGCCAGAATAACCGGTGCAAAACCGACGACGGTGTACTCCAACACCAGCACTTCCATGGCAAACACCGCCCCGGCCAGGGGTGTATTAAATGAAGCCGCGATACCCGCTGCCGCGCCGCAGGCCGCCAGCACCCGAAGACTGTTATTGGGCAGTTTCAAGGCCTGTGCCGGCAGGTTACTGCTGGCGGCGCCGAGGTGGGCGCTCGGTCCTTCCCGACCGACCGAGTGGCCGGCTATGATACTGATTGCACCGCCGATAAACTGCACTGCCGCATTGCGCCAGGGCATGCGCCCCTGATGATGCGCCAGCCGTTCCAGCATATGCAGCACACCGACCGTGTGCGCTCCCACGGGCGTCAGGCGAAACAACAGACCGATCAGTAATCCACCGGCGACCGCAACTCCGGCACGCCAGGCGGCTGACATCGTTTCAAAGTCCTCAGTCGCATCGATGGGAAGTAAAGCAAGCTGCAGGTAATCGACCAGCAGGCGGAAGGCAATGATAGTCAATGCCGCCAGCGTACCGGCAATGAGCCCCAGGATGGAGAGCGGTAAAATGGCGTCGGCGCCGGAAAGCTGTAGACGGAAATTCTCCAACCGGCGCTGTATGCTTTGAGACAGGTTTGGCAACCGCGAGAGACGGGACATGAGGATACGGATGAATTGTTCTCTTTGACGTTACAGTTGGAATAAACCAGGCACCGCACTACTTTACCAGTATACTGACACGTTAAGGAGCATCTGAATAATTTGTAAGCTGACCGTTTTGCCGGCGCGTCCGGCATTCGCGCAGAGTAACGCCTGGAGCACAATATCACAGCGCCGGAAATGTTCGCATTCGCCGAACACTTTGCCCCAGGATGTTGCCTACCTCACCCGCGACAGTAGCAAAGTGCCGTAAATCCACACAAAACTGACACTAATTTGACGTCACATACTCTTTTGCGGAACCGCCAGGCTCGCACAATGTCGTACTATTACTGGCTTATACAAGCAATATGACTTCATCCTATAATTTGGCATAACGTTTGCAGCCAAGTTCATGTGTAGTCGTCCAGATGTCAGTCTTGTCGAGCCATAAGAACAAGAACAAGAACGGCGACACAAGACAAGTCGTCGTGGATGGCCCGAGTTTGATGACTGATTTAGATAAGGAGCGGCCGTGCCATGACTATATTCAATCAATACCTGAACCGATACGTCGAGTCGAAGGAAGAGGAGTACAGCCTCCAGGAATACCTCGATATCTGCAAGAGCGATCCCACGGCCTACGCCACTGCCGCCGAACGCATGCTGAAGGCCATCGGCGAACCCGAGCTGGTGGATACCCGCCAGGATCCCAGGCTGAGCCGGCTTTTCTCCAATAAAGTCATCAAGATCTATCCTGCCTTCAAAGAATTCTACGGCATGGAGGACACCATCGAAAAAATCGTTTCCTACTTCCGTCATGCCTCGCAGGGCCTCGAGGAGAAAAAACAGATCCTGTATCTGCTCGGTCCGGTCGGCGGCGGCAAGTCCTCCCTGGCGGAAAAACTGAAGTCTTTGATGGAAACCTGCCAGTTTTATGCCATCAAGGGCTCGCCGATCAACGAGTCACCGCTGGGACTGTTTTCACCCAGCGAGGACGCCCAGATCCTCGCGGATGACTACGGCATCCCACGTCGTTACCTGGGCGGCATCATGTCGCCCTGGGCGATCAAACGTCTGCACGAATATAACGGCGATATCTCCCAGTTCAGAGTCGTCAAGCTGCGGCCATCGGTTTTGCAGCAGATTGGTGTGGCAAAAACCGAGCCGGGTGACGAAAACAATC
>JBDNAP010000529.1:0-3422 GCA_039768325.1 Thiogranum sp. | reverse complement strand
TCGAAGTTGGGGGATCCCAGCAGTTCGCTTGCCGCCCGGTTGTAGAAAAGCACTTTGCCCTTGTAGTCTGCAAGGATGACACCCTCATGGATATGGGAAATCACTGCATCCATCAGCGGTGTGAACTGTTCTAAGGCATTCATCCAATTCATCCCTCACTCAAGCCCGGTTATTATAAGCTGCGGTTCGTTGCGCGCAAAATCCCCCTCCCACGCTGATTTATCGCATTCGGAAACGCTATCTTAATAGAAATGCTGACCTGTAGCGTTGACGCAGGTCAATGTGCAACGAAATACTGTTGCAAAACGTTGAATCCGTTGCAGCCGTGTTGCAGTGCTGCTTTTAACGGTGTGTATTAAGTTATTTCAACAGCTTAATTTCCATATTGCATGTTACTTCTTATTGAAAGCGTTGCAAGTAAACACTCGGTCATACTTCATAAAATTCAATAAAAACAAATAGCTATAAGTTGGCACGTAGTTTGCGATAGAGTAATGAACAGCACCCTGCCGCAGATGGACGTTGCAGAGCGGCCCCAGTGAGGCCAGGGTGGTCACCAATCTCTTTGAGGAGACAATCCGTGACGTTACGAGTGCAAGAACCAACCACGCAAGGCCGCAGTGTTGCACGGCGCTGCACAATTGCCCAGAAATATTCCCGCCAACGAACGACATCTCTCCTGACCGGCTCGCTGTTATCACTTGCCCTGGGCTTACTGGCTCAACCCGCATCGGCACAAGGCGGCCCGGCCGCCGGCTCTGAAATCGTAACCGTACAGGCGAGCAGTTCGGGCAACGCAGTCACGCTGGGCGGTACCGTGGTTGCCTTCAGGGAGGTGACGCTGACGGCGCAGATTCCGGGGCGTGTCGAATTCATCTCCGGACAGGAGGGCGACAAATTTAAGGCAGACGAGATCCTGGTTGCCATCGATGACGATGATCTGTTGGCTAAGCGTCGCGCGGCCGTTGCCCAGTTCAACAATGCCACGTCTGCTATCAGCAATGCCCAGGTTCAGTACCAGCGTGAACTCTGGTCCCCGCAGGATCGTAGTATTTCGCAGTCCGGCGGTATGGGGATCCCGAACATGTTCGACCAGATGTTTACCCAGCCTTTTTCCCAGTCATTCATGCCGGGTGATCATGGCGGTGATCGTTATGTCGATCGCACAGCCAACCTCTGGGGCCGTGGCACACAGCTGACGCAGGCGCGTAACCAGCAGCTCGCGACGCAGTCCGCCATTGAAGAAATCGATGCCAAGTTGCGCGATGCCCGTTCTTTCGCGCCGTTCGATGGTGTCATCATCGACAAACTGGTGGAAGAGGGCGACACGGTTCAGCCCGGTCAGCCGCTGTTGATATTTTCCGACCTGACCTATCTGCAGGTGCAGGTCGACGTACCGGTAAGGCTCATGTCCGGACTGAGAATGGGCATGCTGGTTCCGGTGAGGATCGACGTTGGCAATGTGCGCGTCGATGCACGCGTGGCGCAGATTTTCCCGTCCGCCGATGCTGTACGGCACACCGTTACCGTCAAGTTTGATCTTCCTATCAACGTACCGGGTGGTCCCGGTATGTATGCGGAAGTCATGCTTCCGGATGTCTCTGTTCATGTCAGTGAAGTACCTGTCATTCCGGACAGTGCGGTGTTGTGGCGCGGCAGCCTGCCCGCCGTATATGTCGCTACCGAAGACGAGCGCACGGAACTGCGGCTGATTCGACTGGGTGATTATGTCAGCGCGAACCAGGTGGCGGTTCTATCCGGTCTGAAGGTTGGCGAGCGCATTTATGCGGCCCCCCCGGCTGATGGCGCAACGTCTGACTGGCGTCAACGCTCCCAATAATCCTCAGGACGGTCCGGTACAAAAACCATGACGGAAGAAACAGAGAATAATTCCCAGCCTGAAGAGAGCGAGGAACTGATCGAGCAGCGCGACCGGGAGGAGGTCGAGAGCAAAAGCCTCGGTATTGCCGGCCGTATAGCCGCGACTTTCATCGATTCACCGATATCACCCCTGCTGATGGTTGCGACCCTGTTCGTCGGACTGTTGGGCCTGATATTTACACCGCGCCAGGAAGACCCGCAGATCTCGGTACCCATGATCGACATTTTTGTCCAGTATCCGGGTGCGTCGGCGGATCAGGTGGCCAGCCTGGTGACTGAGCCGCTGGAACGCATCATGTACCAGATCCCCGGCGTGCGGCACGTTTACTCGGCCAGTCAGCGCGGTCAGGCCATGGTCACCGTTCGTTTCGTGGTGGGGGAACCGCTGGGGCCGTCCATCGTAAAAGTGCACGACAAGATACAGTCCAATCTGGACAAAATTCCGCCCGGTGTAACACCACCGCTGGTGAAACCCAAGGGCATCGATGATGTGGCGGTGGTTACCGTGACCCTGTCATCCGAGAATGTTGATGACGCAGCCTTGCGTACCCTGGGTATGGATGTCCTGCAACGCCTGCGGGAAGTGAAGAATACCGGTCAGGGTTTCGTGGTTGGTGGGCGGACCGAACAGGTGCGGGTGGAAGTGGTGCCGGAAAAGCTGGCGGGTTACGGTCTGACGCTGGATATGCTGGCCCAGACCATCAACTCCGCAAACCAGCAAATGCAGGCGGGTTCGGCCGAGTCCGGAAATGCCGCTTTCTCGGTGTATACCGGTTCGTTTCTGCGCACGGCCGATGAAATCGCCCGCCTGGTGGTCGGTACCCGCGGTGGCATACCGATTTACATGAGTGACATCGCCCAGGTTACCCATGGACCTGAAGAAGCGCGCCAGATCGTGGGCTACTACACGGGGGCTGCGGCAGCTGAAGATGAGAAGGTTGCAGACGCGGAGCCGGCAGTCACCATCGCCCTGGCCAAAAAGGAAGGCTCCAACGGGGTGACGGTCGCCAACGACATCCTGGATAAACTGGAACTCCTGCGCGGACACCTGATTCCGGATAATGTGCGTGTCAGTAACACGCGTGATTACGGCAAGACGGCAAATGACAAGGTCAACGAACTGCTCACCGCGCTGTTCGAAGCCGCGCTGGCAGTGGCTGTTCTGTGTCTTATTGGCCTGGGTTTTCGTGCCGCCTTCGTGGTTATTACCGTTATCCCCATTGTTATCCTGATTACCGTGTGGTCGGCCTGGGTAATGGGGTACACCATAGACCGTGTCAGCCTGTTCGCGCTGATCTTCTCCATCGGTATTCTGGTCGACGATGCGACGGTGGTGGTGGAGAATATTTTCCGCCGCTGGATGGACGCCGGCCGTACCACCATCGGTATCGGTATCGATGCGGTGCGCGAGGTCGGTAACCCGACCATCCTCGCCACCCTGACAATTATTTCGGCCCTGCTGCCGATGGGTTTTGTCAGTGGTCTGATGGGACCCTACATGCGCCCGATCCCGGTGCTGGGTTCATCGGCCATGTTCTTCT
>JBDNAP010000528.1:0-3291 GCA_039768325.1 Thiogranum sp. | reverse complement strand
GAAGAGGCCGGTGTCGAGGGCACGGTGATGGATTCTGCCCTGGGTTCCTACCGCTATGAAAAGTGGGGTTCGATCTGCACTGTCGATGTCTACGCCATGGAGGTCACCACCGTCATTGCCGAGCACGAGTGGCAGGAGAGTCACCGTGGCCGGGAGTGGGTATCGCCCGAGGAAGCGGCAGAGCGGCTCAAGCAGAAAGCGCTCGTGCCCATGGTGCTCGCGCTGGCAGAAAAACTGCGCTCTGCTTGAGAAGGTGTATGGAAAGCAATGACTGTAAGCGGCAGGCAAACCGGCGTGTGGTGGTGATATGGCAAGATTATATGCGGCGCTGATTCGCCATGGTGAATACACCCAGCTCCCCAATACACCCAGTGCGCACCAGCCGTTTCCGCTGACCGACACGGGGCGCGCACAGGCCTACGATGCGGCCTCCGGACTGTACGATGTGATCGGGAGAAACGCCTGGTCGCTGATTGCCTCGATCGACAGTTCTCGCCTGCTCAGGGGCTGGCAAACGGCACAACTGATCAGTGCCAGGCTGCAATCGCTGGGCCTATCGGAAAGCCGGGTGGACAGTTTCGATGCCCTGGCGGAACGAAGTGTTGGCAGCGCGGCCAACCTCAGCGTTGACCGGATTGCCGAGATCATTCGTCAGGACCCGCGTTATCCGGATCCTCCCGCCGACTGGAAGGCGAACAGCCACTACCGATTGCCGCTGCAGGGCGCCGAGTCTCTGCTCGAGGCCGGTGAGCGTGTCGCCGCACACCTGGTCACGCGCATGAACGAGTTACGCAGGGAGATCAGGTCGGACAGTCTCAAGGTGTTCGTCGGGCACGGTGCGGCTTTTCGGCACGCCGCATTCCAACTCGGTATTCTTAAATTCGAGCAGATCGCGCAACTCAGCATGTTTCATACGCGGCCGGTGTATCTGGAGTACCTGCACAACGGGAGCTGGCAGCACGTCGAAGGGGAATGGAAACTTCGTGCTGCAGACACCGCATTTCTGGACTAGCTATGAATGGACACAGGCACGACAAACTGATCCCCCGCTACCAGGGTGGTGACTGGCTGAAGGTTAAACTGCCGACGCAGGCGGCACCCTGGCTGGAGGGGAAACACCAATCCCTCCGCAAGCGGAAATCCAGCCATAGCGCGGCATCAGCAGATTTGCGCGCGCTGCTCGAGCAGGATCGCTGGACATGGCCCAAGCACCCGATCTATTTCTTTGCTGATCCGCACGCCGATACCGACGCCATGCTCGCCTCGCTGGTCGCATCGGGCGGAATTAAAAAGACCGGGCCCGACGACAAGGAATTCAAACTCACCAAGTCCGGAAAACGTGCGCGATTTATTCTTGGTGGAGATTGTTTTGACAAGGGGCCGAGTAACCTGCGTCTGTTGCGGACGTTGGGCACCCTGGTCGAACGCGGTGCTCGTCTGCGTATCCTGGCGGGAAACCACGATATTCGCACCATGCTGGGTATGCGCAATGTGGGTAAGAAATGCAAACTGGAAAACGAGCATTTTTTTATCCGCATGGGTCCGAAAGCGGTCCCCTTTCTGAAGGAAATCCAGACGAACTATCTGCAGGGCAGGGCGGCGCTGCGCGATATACCCGGAAACCGTAAATGCAGACGTCGTCTGTATCCTTCAACGCGCTGGTTTGACGAGTTCATACCGCTGGCGGGCAGGAAACTATCGGAAAAGGCTGTGCAAAGAGAAATGCGCAGAATCGAGGTCAAGATAGCGCGTTTCGAGGACGACTGTGAGGCTGCCGGGCTCTCCCCGCGAATGGTGTATGCGGCCGCACTGAAATGGCAGCAGCTTTTTCTTCATCGACACGGTGAGTTTTACTGGTTCTTCAAGAAGATGCATGTTGCTCAGCGCAGAGGTTCCTTTCTGTTTATACACGCCGGTCTCGATGACCGGGTTGCCGATATGATCAGCGAGGTCGGTGTGCGGGATCTGAACCGGCAGTTCCGCCGTCAACTGCTGGGCAGCAGCTTCGAATTTTACTATGGCTCAATTGCCAATACGCTGCGCACCAAATATCGTGCAGTGGATATGTCATTGTCGACACGGGGTGGGAGGCTTGCCCATGACAGCGGTATCCATGCCATTGTGCACGGACATCGTAACCTTCTGCACGGACAGCGAATCGCATTGCGAAAAGGCATGATCAATTTTGAATGTGATACCACCATGGATCGCAATACGCGGAAACGGGAAGGGTTGAAGGGGCATGGGGCCGGGGTCACCGTCGTACATCCTGATGGATGGATAATGGGTATCAGCACAGACTACCCACATGCCAAGGTTTTCGAGCCGGATGCACTGGTGTACTGTAACGACTAGATTGACATCATCAGCTCGCCCTTCGGGAACGCCATAAATAGCCCAATACGGCGTTGCATTGCTCGAAAAGGGCATGCCGTTCCCTTCACAGTGCGCCTTGCCTTGGGCTATTTGTGACGCTCTGATGATGTCAATCTAGTCGTTACAGTACACTGGTTTCAGAATAATCGTTAAAAAAGCGGTAGTGAGGATTGACAGTATGAGACACGGCAAGACCAGTTTTAGGCATGAATCCTTGCAGAACGGCAAAACCATTCGCGACATTCTCAAGTCCATCAGCAATGGCTTGTCCAGTGGCAGGCTCACCTTCAGTGACGACGAGGATGAAATCATCATGGAGCCGGAAGGATTGCTGAATTTGAAATTGACAGCGACGCAGGAGGAAGGCCGGCATCGTGTCAATATCCGCATAACCTGGCAGGTGGAGGACGAACCGGCGAAGAAGAAAAAGCCGTTGTCGGTTTCTGCAAAATAACGGCGATCCCCGCATCGCACCCGTGCCGAGCCTTATTTAAGCCCGACTTTCTCACCCAGACTCTTTGTATCGATGCCCAGAATTGAATATAACGGGCAGGTACCGAATAAACCCGTAACGACCAGAACAATACCGAGCCAGCCGATGGGAGTTTGCAGACCGGTGAATACATTGCCGATCAGAACTGCGCCGATGATGATACGAATGACACGGTCAACTTTTCCCGCATTACTCTTAAATAGTGAATTCATGGAAAATCCCTCATGGTTCCTGACATAACGTGCTGTGACTGAATGGGCGCCGCGGCAAGTGGCATCAGAAATTATCAGGTGCCAAGCGCCTGATTGAACTGACCTGCATCAAGAACAGCTAATATTACCGACATCATTCGGCCGCGAGACAGGCCCCAGTGTACCCCGCCACTGATATTGACCCATTCCCGGTGGATCGCGACTGGCACT
>JBDNAP010000527.1:0-5502 GCA_039768325.1 Thiogranum sp. | reverse complement strand
AGCGCCTGACTAAAGAATAATCATATCAGAGGCCAGCATCGGGGCGATCAGAATGTGGGGCAAGAGGCCCCGCGTGGCACCAAACCTATGGCTGACCGGCTCCCCCACAAGGCGGCAAATGCTTGCCACCGGCCCCGGCAATGTCACACCCCGCTGCCGCGAACGCTCGACTGCTATACTCAATTATTTTTTAAAAATAATCAGTTACTGGCCGCATGGCCAATACAGTCGGTGCCGGAACGAAACTTGCGTAGTCCAGTGTACGGTTTGGCAACATCCCGACGAGGGATGGTTTAGGGCAGTGAAACACTGGGAGCTGATATGAATCAATCGACGGTTTTAGGTTTTCTTGGTGGCTTGGTTTTCCTGGTGGCGATGATTTTCCTTTCGCCGGTCAACGCCACGGCGTTTTTCAACATCCCGGGATTAATCGTAGTCATCGGTGGTACGCTGGCAGCCACCTTCGTCAGCCGTCCGATTGAGGATGTATACAAGGTATTGCGTACCCTGCCGGAGCTGTTCAGAGAGGACGAGGATAACATCGAAACAGATATCACCCAGTTGCTGCGCTTCGCAAGCCTTTACCGTGGCGGCAAGCTGCGGGCAGCTGAACGCGAACTGACCGCGATCGGCAATCCTTTCCTGTCTTGCGGTCTCCAGCAGGTCATCGATGGGGCCACACTGGACGATTTGAACAAATCGATGCACTGGCGTATGTCCGGTTTGCGCAGCCGCGACCAGGGACAGACACAGATACTCTATTCCATGTCGGTCTTCGCACCGGCATTCGGAATGCTGGGGACACTGTTTGGTCTGGTGCATATGCTCTCCGGACTCGGTAACAGCGGCCTGAATGATATCGGCGTCACCATGGCGTTTGCCATGATCACCACGGTATATGGAATCGTCGCCTCCAACCTGATTTTCAAGCCACTGGCTATCAAAATGGAGCGTCGCACCAGCCAGCGCCTGATGCGACTTAACTCCCTGCGGGAAGGTATTCTGCAGATTTATGAGAAACGACATCCAACGCTGATTAAAGACACGCTGGATGCGTTCTATGCCCACCATCAGGTTCAGGTACCAACACACAGCCATCTCGAGCTGGTAAAAGCTTAGCGGCACAGCATGAACTACGCACCGGCAAGGCCTCAAGTACCGTCCTCTCCGCCTCTGACGGTCAATGACGCAACGGCTGCCCTCAACCCTGAACTGGAGACCGGGTCAGACGCCACCCAGCAGGATGCCTGGCTGGTGAGCTTCATCGATATCCTGATACTGCTGCTCACCCTGTTTGTCTTGCTGCTGACTTACCAGCAAGACGGAAAGGGCCCACTGGAGAAAGCCGGCCAGGGCACAACTCACCAGTTGATAGAGACAGTCACCGCCAGCGAGCCTTTCAGGCTGGCGCTTGAAATGCCAGTCCTGTTATCTGTGCCGGAAACCGTTGCAGATATTTTCAACATCGAAGAAGCGTTGCTAAGTGCCCCGATTGCCGGTGCAGGCAATCCCGAACCGGCGGAGAGCAATCCGCCCCAGGTAGATCTGATATCGAAACCGGCGCTGCCGATATCACCGCCAGCGACAGACACCGTCAACAGTATCGAACCGTTAACGATTGCGGATGCAGGCAGCGATGACGACATAACGGACGAAAAACGGGATGTTCAGTCACAGGCGGCCGCACAAACCAACGATACAGCAGCGGCAACCGGCGAGCCGATGGAAGTACTCCTGGACACCCTCAATAACAGTGAACTGCGTGATCGGGTTGAAGTGAGCACACATGGCGGTGGTGTCAATCTCGAGATCAGCGACAGCATACTGTTCATGCCTGCCAGCGCTGCTCTGACGTCCAGCGGCATGGTGCTGCTGGAAGGACTGGCAGGCGCACTGAAGGGGCACGCCTACCTGCTGTCTATCGAAGGGCATACCGACAACATCCCGATCAGTACAGCGCGCTTTCCGTCAAACTGGGAACTGTCTACAGCACGAGCCGCCATCGTTGCACGACATCTTGTCAAACAGGATATTTCGCCGGAGCGCGTACGGGCCATCGGTTATGCGGACACCCGACCGCGCGCCGACAACCTGACGCCGGAAGGCAGAAGCAGAAACCGGCGCGTATCCCTCATCCTGCAACCACCCTCCAGCCATTACTGAGTTGGCGTCACCCGGGACCGGCAAGCGACGTATTCAACGCCATCAGGATCTGGTGCCGGTACTACGACGGCGATCGGCCTGGCGACATTCTGCTCGGGCAGTCGGATCTGATAAAACCGGTCACTCACCGCTCATACGCTCTGATCTCGAGCGCTGTTGCGTTCGTCCTGACCGGTGATGGCATCGATTTGTGCTTCTTTCCGCCTGAGCTGGTCCAGAATTTCTTCACGCCTGCTGATCATCAGCTTGTCGATTTCCTCATCGCTCAAAGACAGGTCTTTCGCCCTGGAGAAGACACTCGCAAAAATAATCTCGGCGGCGGAAACCAGATTACGCTGGATATCGTAAGCATAGGACGTGTCATTCATCAGGGATGTCGCCATATCAGAGGTGATTTTCTGTTCCCGAATAAGTTTATCCAGCGTCCCGTTAGCGATAATGTCCTGTTCCTCCAGAGCGAGACTGAATCGCCTGAGTGCCTCCATCTTCTGGCTCGGGCCGGTCTGTTCCTCGATTTTAAACAGAGTTCTTAACAGCAGGGCGATGTTGAGGCGGATGGCGTTGTATTCACGTGCCACGTATTTGTTCTCAGCGCACATGTAGCGATCGACATTGGCCTGCATCTCACTGGTCAGCTTAATAGCATTGACGATCTGCCAGCAAGCCCTTTTCAGGTGACTCAGCCGGTCCAGTTGCCTGGCATCCATGTGCTGTTCGGCCTGGGTGGAAAAGTCGATGACGGCGCTGTACAAGGGTTTGACCTTGCGTTGATAGAGGTCGTCGACATCGATATCCATGCGGACGTTACAGTCTGCAACAACGGCATTGATATCACTGCTCGAGGTTATATCCCGGCGGTGCAGATTCAGGCCATGCGCCAGTATTTCAAAGGCGTTAAACGCCGTGTGCACAATTTCCCTGGAAATGACCTCGAGTGCCGTATCGGGAAACTCCAGTGTCGACTTACTCAGAAACAGGACGCGGGCCTTGTCCAGCGGTTCGACCTTTTCATGCAGCAGTTTTTCCAGGACAGCCACCAGCGTGCCGATGAACGGCAGCATAAGAGCAACACCTACCAGATTGAAAAGTGTATGGAACACCGCGAACTTGAGCGTGTGATTGTCGGCAGCGATCCCGACCAGCTCGCTCAACCAGTCGACCGCAAAGGCGAACTGCTTGATTAACAATATCGCTATGGTACCGGTAACCAGGTTGAAAATGAGATGTGCGACCGCTAACCGCCTGCCCGACACGCTGGCGCTGATGGCGCCGATCATCGCTGTAACGGTGGTGCCGACATTCGAACCGATCGCCAGTGCCAGCGCATTCTCGTAGGTAACCTGACCCGCCGCCAATGCCGTTATGGTCAGGATCAAGGTGGCATGGCTGGATTGCATCACCACGGTCGCCGCGATACCGATAGCGGTATAGATGAGCAGGCCCTTGAAACCCGGTACGGCAAACTGCGACAGGTCAAATTGACCGCCGACAGTCTCGAAGCCCTCTTTCATGTAAGCGATACCGAGGAACAGAAAACCGAGACCGACCAGTGCCCAGCCGGCTCCCTGCAATTTCGTGCTGCTTTTCTGGAAAATCATGATCACGCCGAAAACCAGCATGGGCATGGCGTAGGCGGCAATATCGATCTTAAGACCCAGACCGGCCACCAGCCACGCACCGGTGGTGGTGCCCAGATTAGCGCCGAAGATAATACCGATACCCTGCGTCAGCGCGATGAATCCGGCACTGAGAAAGGAAATGGTGATAACCGAAACCAGCGAACTGGATTGCATGAGCGTCGTCGCTACGATGCCGAACGACAGGCTCTTCCAGGTCTTATCCGTCGCCTTCTGCAGAAAGTTTTCCAGCACACCACCACTGAACGCCTTGAAACCCTCTTCCAGCGCATACATGCCCAGCAGGAAAATAGCCACACCGGCGGCAATGGTCTTGAAATCCGGACTGATCCAGAAGCCGTAGGCGAGAACGGTAAAAATGGTTAGCAGCAGGATTTTCCGCGTCATTATTTATACCGGTGGTATCGCGTTCAGGCCCGGCCCGCCGGCGCTAAGCCGGACAGCTCAAATAGCGCCTCAATTCGATCAATCACGGGCAGATATCCGCTTTCGGATAGCGCGCCTTGACCTCGGCGATGGTGGCATCTATCTCGATTTGTTGACTATTGTCGCCATGACGCACCTTGTAGGCTGCATCGAGCTGGTCGCCGACACTCGGGTATTCCGCGCGCCGCAACTCCACATAATCCTGGTCTGCAGTGGGTATAGTCGGCAGTACCGCCTCCAGCTCCTCTGGCGTGGGTTTCGGCTCCAACGCATTCCACTCGGCAATGTAGGGCGCCTGGTCGGGTCCACGCTTGATGACAAAATCCACTCCGGCATGCAACAGGGGATGCAACTGGTGAACGGCCCGGCAAATGGAACGGGCCCGGTTGTCGGAGTGAATGAGCGTATGCTGTTGGGCAATCTGCTGGACCTGTTTATGCGTACGATGGGCATTCTGCGAAATGACATAGATCCAGCCGCCCATGATGGCAAACATCGCCACGAAGACAATCAGCGTAAAAGTATCTGCAAACATTGAAAGACAATCCTTTGAGCAGGTAAAAGCTGATTATAGACAAAGTAAGGACAAAAAGGCGTCGAAGGGCCCTTAAGGTGCAGAGACGCCTAGCCCGGGTGAATCCGCCGCTGGCAACAGAGTTGAGATAAAGGGTGAAACACACGCTACCGCGCACAATCGTGAGCTTATGATTGTGCTCCTGAGCATGGCCGGTCGCCTGCTGACAAACAGAAACTCGGGCCGCTGCCAGTCAGTCAATGCACCGTCAGGGTGCTTTCGGCTTATGGGCGATCACCGCAAACACAAGCAGGATGAAAACAACCAACAGTAGCGCTTCGGATGTCAGCGCCTCGAAACCAGCGAATTGCCCCGCCACATTATGGGCAAGTTCTGTCGGTAGGCTGGATTTGTCGAGCGTTTCCGCAGCGACCGGTGACGACACAACAGCGTTGCCAAGAACCAGGCATTGCAAGAGCCGTGGCAGATGCAATTTCATAGTTCACCCCCCTCATTTCTAATGATTTTATCTGTAAAGCACTGTGATGTTTCGGCCATCACTTATCATTCATACCCTGGCAAAACCACTTGACCTGCACTTTATAACTCACTTTGGTAATTATAGACCAAATTCTGGACGACGGCATTAGAAAAGCACCGATTACTTGATCCAGGTCAATCGACTATCTGCACCGTGTCTCCTGGTGCCGGGTGCAGATTCACCCAGACAAAAACAAACCACCCGAAGGTGGCTCTGCCAGT